>JAKSSL010000025.1 GCA_024403115.1 Clostridia bacterium | reverse complement strand
GAGCATTTCTCATCTCGCCTACGAAGTATCAACGGTTCCAGGCGTGGGAGATGAAAAATGTGGGCCATTCATAGCGAGAATGGGGAAGATTTTTAACCCTCCATTTGTTTATTTTTGCCTAAAAAAGTAGTATAATATACTATGTATAGATTGTCCGATTTTGAGGTAATAAAATGGCTAAAATTCAACACGAAAGAACGGAAAGTTTAATAGGTGCAGAGGCTATGAAAAAGCTTGGTCAGGCCAAGGTTTTGATTTTTGGTCTTGGCGGTGTTGGAGGCTATGTGGTAGAGGCTTTAGCTCGTAGCGGAATTGGCCAAATCGACCTAGTTGATGGGGACGTAATTGACGAAACAAACATCAATCGACAGCTTATTGCCACACACAAAAATATTGGGGAATCCAAGGTTAGTGAATTTGCAAAGAGGATTCATGATATTGACCCAGATATTGTGGTAAATGAATATAACTGCTTTTACCTACCTGACAAGCAAGACATGTTCAATTGGGAACAGTACGACTATATAGTAGATGCGGTTGATACTGTGACGGCGAAGATAGACATTATTCGTCAGGCAAAAGGAAAAGGCCTTAAGGTTATATCCTCAATGGGAACAGGAAACAAACTGGATCCTAGCCAATTTAAGATTACAGATATTAGCAAAACCAAGGTTTGCCCTTTGGCAAAGGTGGTAAGAAAAAAATTAAAGGAAGAGGGAATCCAAGATGTGAAGGTTCTTTATTCCGAAGAGATACCTGTAGAAACTGAAAGCAAAACACCAGCGAGCATCAGCTTTGTGCCATCGGTGGCAGGCTTGCTCATTGCTCGAGAAATTATAAAAGATATCATAGGAGATAAGTAAACAAGATGAAAAGAATTCTAATCACAGGTGGACCAACTAATGAGCCCATCGATGAGGTAATGAAAATAACAAATATGTCAACAGGAAGTCTTTCAACAGGATTGGCTAGACTTTTCCTAAAGGCAGGATACAAGGTTACTTTGGTTTTGAACCAAGGGGTCAAAATGGAGGACGATGTTAATCTTAAACTTGTGAAAGTTGAGACAACAGATGAAATGCTTTCTGCTTTAAAAGAAGAAAGCGACAAGCAAGACTTGGAAGGCAAGTACGATTGTCTTATCCACGCAGCTGCAGTAGGCGACTACAAAGCGGACTTTTCCTTCCTGCTTGAAGACATGGCTGAAGAAATCTATGAGCAATTTGACAATATTAAATCAGCACAAGACATCCTTGCCATTATGGAAAATCCAAAATGCAAGGTGAACGACGATACAAAGATTAGCTCATATCAAAAGAATTTAACAGTAAAGCTTGGCCTTACTCCAAAGATTATTTCAAATCTTAGAGCTTGGTTTAAGGACAGCCTGTTAATCGGATGCAAGCTTTTGGAGAACGTTTCAAAGGATGAGCTTTTCGCCGTTGCAACTAGATTAGCAAACAAGAACTACATGGACTATATTTTAGCCAACGACTTGGCTGACTTGAGAAAGGGCTTGCCAGCAAGATATTTAATCGACAAAGACGGTTTCACAAATATTACTTTGCCAGAAACTAGAGATATATTTAATTTTGTACACGAGAAAGTTAACCAATAGATGAAGGTATTTGCCATAGGTGATTTGCACCTGGGATTCGACAATAGAATAGAAAAACCTATGGGAGTATTCGGAAAGGACTGGGAAGACCACGAGTCCAGAATCAAGGAAGACTGGCTTAAGCAGGTGAAGGATGATGACATCGTTCTCCTGGTAGGTGATTTGTCATGGGGTCTAAGACTTGAAGAGGCTATGGCTGATCTGGACTGGATTAGCAAGTTGCCTGGCAAAAAGGTTTTGATCAAAGGCAATCACGATTTGTGGTGGCAATCCTATTCCAAGCTTTCAAAGGCTTATCCTGAGCTGAACTTTTTGCAGAACAATAGTCTGGACTTTGGCCCAGTGGTTGTTACCGGTACTCGAGGCTGGGTTACTCCAGGGTCCGAGCAGTACAAGGCACAGGATGATGAGAAGATTTACAAGCGTGAAGTGCTTCGCATGGAGATGGCTTTAAAAGACGCAGCCGAAAAGATGGACGAGGGCAAGGTATTAATAGCTTGCACCCACTATCCACCTATGAACGACAAGCATCAAGGCACTGACTTTACAAGGCTTTTGAGCGAGTACGGAGTTAAAACTTGTGTCTATGGACACTTGCACGGAAAGAATGTGTGGCCAAAAGGCCTTAACGGCACTTTAAACGGGGTGAAATACTCATTGGTATCACAGGACTTTTTAGGCGGAAAGCTAAAATTGATTTACGATACGGAGGAAGAAAAATGAAATTTAGTTTAATCGTATTGGACAGTTTGGGAGTGGGCGCACTTCCTGATTCAGAGAACTACGGAGATGTGGGAGTAAACACTCTAGGCCACATTTT
Organism: Clostridia bacterium; assembly: GCA_024403115.1. GTDB lineage: Bacteria > Bacillota > Clostridia > Peptostreptococcales > Anaerovoracaceae > JAKSSK01. The sequence goes on along the minus strand of JAKSSL010000025.1, from coordinate 10,646 downwards.
AGATAGATGCGGTACACTTAATATTCCAAATCTAAGAAAGCTAGGCTTTGGAAATATTGAAGGAGCAGCCGATGGAAGATTGAAAGTGGATAATCCTATTGGTGCTTTTGGAAGAGCTAAGGAAATTTCCAAGGGCAAGGATACCATTACAGGGCACTGGGAAATTGCAGGAATATTTACAGAGATTCCTTTCCCAAGCTATCCCGATGGATTCCCTAAGGAGTTTATGGATAAATTCCATGAGGCAATCGGTAGAGAGACTTTAGGCAATTACCCTGCTTCAGGAACAGAAATCATTGAAGAACTGGGAGATGAACACGAAAAGACTGGAAAGCCTATCGTGTACACTTCATCGGACAGCGTTTTCCAAATTGCAGCAAATACTGATGTAATTCCTTTGGACAAGCTTTATGAGATGTGCCAAATTGCAAGAGATATGCTTCAAGGCGAGTGGGCCTGCGGAAGAGTTATAGCAAGACCATATATCATTGAAAATGGCAAGAGAAAGAGAACAAGCGATAGACACGACTATGCTGTTTCTCCAACTGATGTAACAGTTTTGGATACTATAAAAGCGGCAGGCAAGGAAGTATATTGCGTAGGCAAGATTAACGACATCTTCAACGGTGTTGGAGTTACAAAGTTCGTAAAGACTAAGAACAATATGGACGGAGTTGACAAGACTGTTGAAGCTATGAAAATGGATTTTGACGGATTCATCTTCACAAACCTTGTTGAATTCGATTCAGAATATGGTCATAGAAGAAATGCAGAAGGCTATGGCAAGGCTATTGAAGAATTTGATGCCCGCCTACCTGAGCTGATGGATGCTATGGCAGATGATGATGTTATGATTCTTTGTGCAGACCACGGCAACGACCCTACTTACGAGGGCAGTGATCACACTAGAGAATATATTCCAATTGTGGTATACGGAAAGAAGATTAAGGCAGGAACTAATATAGGAACAAGAGATACTTTTGCAGATATTGGAGCTACTATTGCAGATGCTCTAGGTGCAGAAGGAACAAAGATAGGAAGTTCATTTCTGGCTGAAATCAAGTAGGTGATAATATGAACATGACTGAAATGATCATTAAAAAGCGTAATGGCGGGGAATTGAACAAGGACGAAATCCATTGGTTTATTAAAAACTATGTGGACGGAGTCATTCCCGATTATCAAGTCTCAGCTTTGTTAATGGCAATATATTTTAAAGGTTTGAATAACAAAGAGACCTATACTCTTACCAGAGAGATGGAAAACTCAGGGGACCATGCAGACCTTTCATCAATAAAGGGAATCAAGGTGGACAAGCATTCCACTGGCGGTGTTGGGGACAAGACCACATTGATTGTGGGCCCAATAGTTGCAGCTCTAGGTGCTCCCGTTGCCAAGATGAGCGGAAGAGCCTTAGGCTTTACAGGCGGAACCATCGACAAGATGGAAGCCATGGATGGCTTTAAAACCAGCCTAGGCCCAGATGAATTTGTGGAGCAGGTTAATGAGATAGGAATTGCAGTAATAGGCCAAAGCGGTGAGCTTACTCCTGCAGACAAGAAACTTTATGCTTTGCGAGATGTAACAGGAACAGTTGATAATTTCAGCTTGATTGCATCCAGCATTATGAGCAAAAAGCTGGCGGCAGGAAGCGACGCAATAGTTTTGGACGTAACCTGCGGAAACGGTGCTTTCATGTCCAATGAAGAGGACGCTGAAATATTAGCCCAAATGATGGTTAATATAGGTAAGCGTGCAGGCCGTGAAATGATGGCTTTAATAACTGACATGAACGAGCCTTTGGGCCATGCAGTTGGCAATTCTCTGGAAATCGAAGAAGTAATCGAAACTTTGAAGGGAAATGGTCCTGAAGATTTAATCGAGGTTTGCCTAAATTTGGCAGGAGCTATGCTTTATCTAGGGGCAAAAGCGGACACTTTAGAAGAAGGCAAGAAACTTGCCAAGGAGACCTTAGACAGCGGTAAAGCTTTAGCCAAGTTTAAAGAGCTAGTGGAAAAGCAGGGCGGAAATCCAAAGATTATAGACGATTATTCCCTTTTACCAAAAGCTAAATTTACTAAGGATTTAACAGCAAATAGAAGGGGATATATTGAAAGCTTTGATACTTCCGGAGTTGGCTTTGCCTCTCAATTCTCAGGAGCGGGCAGAGAAACCAAGGAAGACGATATAGATATGGGCGCAGGAATTTATTTATACGCCAAGCTGGGAGACTATGTTGAGGAAGGCGAGAAGATAGCCACAGTTCATTCCAGCGAAGAAGGCAAGCTGAACTCCGCTTTGGAGAAGTTGGCTCAATCAATTAAAATAGGCGAAAAACCTGAGATGCCAAAACTAATAAAGAAGATTATTGAATAGGAGAATATGATGATTCAATCAAGAACACATAATTGTAATGAATTAAGAATTGAAAACGTAGGCGAAAAAGTCACACTTGTAGGATTTATGGAAAACCTTAGAAAGGTAAGTGCTAATCTGGGATTTTTGGTTCTAAGAGACTTTTACGGCAAGACTCAAATCGTAATCGAAGACGAGGAGATTATGAGCCAAGTGGACGCTTTAAACAAGGAATCCACAATCTCAGTGGAAGGCGTTGTTAGAGAACGTTCCAGCAAGAACCCAAAGATGGCAACAGGCGACATTGAAGTACTACCATCAAAAATTGAAGTGCTAGGAAAGTGCTGGCACAATGAGCTTCCTTTCGAAGTAAATCGTTCCAGAGAAGCAGACGAAAATGCAAGACTTAAATACAGATATTTAGACCTTAGAAATCCTGAAGTGAAGGATAGAATTATTCTTAGATCAAAAGTTGTTGCAGAGCTTAGACAAAGAATGACAGCAGAAGATTTTATGGAGATAACAACTCCAATTTTGACTTGCTCATCACCAGAAGGAGCTCGTGACTATTTGGTTCCAGCAAGAAACCATCCTGGAAAGTTCTATGCCCTTCCACAAGCACCACAACAATTCAAGCAAATTCTAATGGCATCAGGATTCGACAGATATTTCCAAATCGCACCATGCTTCAGAGATGAAGACGCTAGAGCAGACCGTTCACCAGGAGAGTTCTATCAATTGGATATGGAAATGGCTTTTGCAGGCCAAGAAGACGTCTTTACAGTAATTGAAAAGGTTCTTCCACCTGTATTCGAGAAATATGGAACTTATGACATCGCATCCAAGACTCCATTTGTAAGAATTCCTTTCAAGGAATCTTTGGAAAAGTACGGTACAGACAAGCCTGATTTGAGAATTGACTTAATCATCCAAGACGTGAGCGACTTAGTGGCTGGCTGCGGCTTTGGACCTTTTGAAGGTGCAGTTGTAAAGGCTGTAAAAGCAGACGGCTTCGAAGGTAGTAGAAAAGTTATCGACAAGATGTGCGATGCTATTGAAGTTGAATCAGGAGCAAAAGCATACTGGTTTAGAGTTGACGAAAATGGCGAATTAGTTGGCGGAATCTCCAAGTTCATGGCCGACATTAAGGATAAAGTATTTGAAAGCCTTGGCTTGCAAGCAGGAGATATTTGCTTTATGGCCGCAGGGGATAAGGGCCAAGCTACTAAGACAGCAGGAGTAATGCGTAGAATGTTAGGTCAAAGTGCAAAGGGCCACTTCGACGCTGAAAGATACGAATTCTGCTGGATCGTAGATTTCCCAATGTATGAAATTGGCGAAGAAAGTGGAGAATTAGAATTCTGCCACAATCCATTCTCAATGCCACAAGGTGGCGCAGAAGCTTTAAGAGAAGCGTCAGGAGATATGGAGAAAGCTTTGGCAATAAACGCATACCAATACGACCTAGTATGCAACGGTGTAGAACTATCATCAGGAGCAGTTAGAAACCATGACCCTGAGATTATGATTGAAGCATTCAAGCTAGTTGGTCTAGGTGAAGAAGATGTAAAAGCTAAGTTCCCAGCAATGTACAACGCATTTACTTATGGAGCACCACCTCACGCAGGAATTGCCCCAGGAGTTGACAGAATGGTAATGCTACTTGCTGCCGAAGACAGCATCAGAGAAATCATCCCATTCCCAATGAACAAGAATGCCCAAGACATTATGATGGGAGCACCAGCAGAAGTTGAACAAAAGCAATTAGACGATGTTCACATCGCTTTAAATTTACCAAAAGAGGATTAGAGCAAAGAGGAAGTAGAGGAGTAGAGAGTGACTAACGACGACAAGCAATTAAAAAACCACTTCAAAAAGAAGGAAATTTTTACAATACCAAATGTTTTGACATACCTTAGAATACTATTGATACCACTATTCATATATCTTTATTGTTTTAAGGCAATGTACACAGAAGCTATTATCTTAGCTGTTTTTATAGAGCTTACAGATTTGGCAGATGGCTGGATTGCAAGACATTTTAATATGGTTAGTGATATAGGGAAAACTTTGGATCCTTTTGCAGACAAACTGATGCAAGCCTCTTTTGTAGTGGCCCTAGCCTTTATTTACCCAAGCGCCTGGATACTATTTGCATTTATGTTTGTGAAGGAAATCCTGCTGGGAATTTTGGCCCTTCGTGCCGTTAAAATCGCAGGAGTTGTAAGCGGATCCAAGTGGTATGGAAGACTGGGAACATGGATTATAGACGTGTCCATGGCAGTTTTGTTGCTGTGGAACACTATTCCAGAGCATATTGCAAATATCATCTTTGCAGTAAACGGCGTGATAATGCTGTTCTGCCTGTTCATGTACGCCATTTATTATGAAGGCATCGTGCGCAAGGCCAAGAAGGATGATGAAGTGGTTGATAAGCTTGAAGAATATGCGAATAAGCAATTTGAAGTTCCAAAATTCGAGAACTTAGGCAATCCAGAAAAGCGTGAAGCAATGAAGGATGTTCGCCATGAATATCGCGAAGCGAAGAAGGAACTTCGTCAAGAAAAGAAGAGCAAAACTGAAGAAATTAGGAAGAAATAGGGTTGCTTTTTAGAGCGCCCTTTTTGCACATATATGGAAAAAGGTCAAGTAATACAGCTTACAATTGAAGACATTTCCAACGAAGGAAAAGGCATAGGCAGACATGAAGGCATGATAGTTTTTGTGGGCGGAGCAACTTACGGTGATACTGTAAAAGCAGAAATCACCAAAGTTAAAAAGCACTTTGCAATAGCAAAAAGCCTGGAAATCCTAGACTCTAAGTATCGCCTGCCAAAGGAAGAACAATGCCCATATATTGATGAGTGTGGGGGTTGTCCTTTGGGCATGCTTACTTATGAAGCCCAGTTGGAATTAAAGAGCAAGCAAGTGAAGGATAAACTGAGTCGAATCGGTGGTCTAGATGATCCTAAAATTACTGGAATTGTGACATCGCCAAAGACTGTTGAGTATAGAAACAAAGCCGTTTTTCAAGTTTCTACAGGCGGCATAATTACTCGTAAAGGTGGCATCGTAGTTCCGGCCGAAGAGGCGAAAGTTGGCTTTTACAGCAGTAAGACACATAAAGTCGTGGACTGCCAATACTGCCAAATTCAATCACCTGCAGCCAATGCGGCAAGCAGAGCTTTGAAACAGTTTATGATTGAGGATAATATTACATCTTACGATCCAAAGTGGGATAAAGGCTTGCTTAGGAATATGGTGGTTAAGACCAGCGAACATACAGGAGATGTAATGGTGATACTAGTTGCCACATCAAAGGGAATCCCAAATGTGGCAAAGCTGGTGGAAATGCTGGACGATGCAATATATGAGGCGGGATATAGCTTTACAAGCCTGGCAGTGAACGTTAACAAGGAGAAGAGTCTAAGCGGTCCAATCTACGGAAAAGAGACCGTGATTGTAGCGGGAAGGGATACTATTTCAGATGAGCTGATGGGCTTAGAATTTGAAATATCACCAATGGCCTTTTACCAAGTAAATCCTCTTCAAACTGAGAATCTCTATGGAAAAGCTATAGAGTATGCGGGTTTGCAAGGGGGAGAAACACTGCTGGACCTTTACTGCGGAGTTGGAACCATAGGCCTGATTGCTGCCAAAAACATGAAGGATGGCGGTAAGGTGTTTGGTATTGAAAGCATTAAAGGTGCAGTACTGGATGCCAATAGAAATGCCACAATTAATGGGATAGTAAATGCCAGATATGTGTGTGGCAAGGCTGAAGATGAACTGCCATTTATGATGGGCAGAAAGAAATTGATGAAATACGACGAGGTCAACGAATTGGTTGAGCGAGTTTGTGATAAGGATTTGGAAATTACATCAGCTGATATTGCAATACTGGATCCGCCTAGGGCAGGTTGTGATGAGGAACTGTTAGATGCAGTGGTTGCAGCTGAGGTTAATAGGATAGTTTATGTGTCATGTGATCCAGGAACATTGGCAAGGGATATAGGGTATCTGAGAGAAAAGGGATACGAGTATGAAGAGGGGACTTGCTATGATATGTTTCCAGGAAGCGGGCATGTTGAGAGCGTGGTTCTGTTGACTAAAGTACATAATTAATAGTGTGAAAATGCTTGAAATATAAGGCTTTTCCGAGGATTTGGATACAAATTCAGGTCCTCGGATTTTCTTGTTTTAAGGAGCGAAAAATAAGAGTAAAATAGAAGTTGAGAATACAAGACTATTGATTTCGGGTTGAATATACAAGACTATTGAATAAGGCGGTGAGGTAAAATGAAATCAAAACTAAGTATAATGCTCGCTGCAAAACGAAACGAAAAGCAACTTACAAAAAAACAAACTGCTGAACTTATGGGAGTCACACCCATGTATTATGCTCGTTTTGAAAATAATAATTTAACTCCATCAAAGAGAAATCTAGATTTTTTTGCAGATTTTTTAGAGATGGATAAAGATGAACTCTGGAATATTATCGAAGAAGAGAAGAAAATGAAATTGTAAATTTTCTTCGTACTTCTTGAAAATTGTAGCGCACTGCGCTATAATTAAGAAAATAAATACAAGGAGTTGTGAAGATGATTTCAGTAGAAAAGAAGTTGTTAACAGGATATACATTTATAGATTTATTTGCAGGATTAGGCGGGTTCAGAATTGCATTAGAATCATTAGGTGCAAATTGCGTTTATTCAAATGAGTGGGATCTCCCTGTGCAGAAGGTATATGCAGAGAACTTTGGTGATACACCGGAGGGGGATATTACGCAAGTTGATGAGAATACGATTCCTGATCATGATATACTCTGTGCCGGATTTCCTTGCCAGGCATTTTCTATTAGTGGCAAGCAGCGTGGCTTTGAAGATAGTAGAGGAACATTGTTTTTTGATGTTGCTAGAATTGTAAAAGCGAAGAGACCCAAAGTTGTCTTTATGGAGAATGTGAAGAATTTTGCGACACATGATGACGGAAAAACTCTTGAAGTTGTAAAAGGCACTATGGAAGAATTGGGATATACATTCTATCAGAAGGTGTTGAATGCTGTTGATTACGGTGTTCCACAAAAACGAGAAAGAATTTATATGGTCTGTTTTAGAAATGACTTAGAGATTAATGATTTTAAGTACCCTAAACCATTTGAGTTAACACGTCATGTAGAAGATTTTCTTCTTGAAGACGAAGAAATGGTCAAGGACTTATATGTTGATAGACCAGATACTTACTACAACGGTGTAGAAGACAACCAGTATAGCAATAAGTCTATTCGTTTAGGTATTGTAAACAAAGGTGGACAAGGCGAAAGAATATACAGTACTAAGGGTATCGCAATTACTCTTTCTGCATATGGCGGAGGTGTCTTTGCAAAGACAGGTGGATATTTAATAAATGGAAAGACGAGAAAGTTGCATCCACGTGAATGTGCTAGAATCATGGGATATCCAGATTCCTATAAAATCTGTAAGAGTGCAAACCAAGCTTATAAGCAATTTGGAAATTCAGTAGTAATTGATGTTTTGCAGCTCATCGCAGTGGAAATTGGTACAGTGATGGAGGGAAAATAAAGATGAATGAGGTTGAATTCAGAAATTGGCTTATCAATAAAGGTGTAAAAACAAAGGTTGCAGGAGATACAATTTCAAGATTAAAAAGAATAGAACGAGAAATTGAAAACTGCGATATTGATGAACAATACCGCAGTGATAAATGTGAATATCTGTTAAAACTCTTTTTGGATATGGGTAACAATGACGAAATGAAGAAATACCCAAACGCAAATCTTCCGATAGGGAAGTATTACATGAGTACATATCGTCATGCCCTTAAACAGTATATTCAGTTTTCGGATGACGTTACTTCAAACAAGCAATAAACTCTGGTTCAGACATACCAGGTGTAGATGCTTTATGCTTGATTGAAAAAATAACATTAGCGTTGTATGTGTTTGAGAGTTTACGAAGCTCATATTCATCTCCACGTAGAGAAAACATATACTCAATTCCACGAAGGATGAATCTGTGATCGTGTAGCTGCTGTGGCGAAACAACAAAAAGCTTATCCCCGGCAACACGAGAATCTGTAATAACATAATCGTGAGTTGATATATAATCCATCACAGGCTTAAGACGGCTTTTACCAACATTGCCTGAACCGCTTCGTTTGATTCGATACTTAGCTGTTACTTCGAAATAATCTCTGAAACGCTCAATAGGTAAAATTGTATAGTTATTTGTGATGAAGAAGTCGGCTCCCTTGTCTTTATATGCCTGGATAATCCAGTCAGCGAAGATATCGGAGCCGTTTGGCATATCAATATCTTTTCCGGCTGTACCGGCTTCTCTGAATGCATCGAAATCCTCATTCATATAGTTCATTATCATTTCTGCGTATCTATTGATACGATTAACATTGAGACGGCTATATTCAAATGTTCCTGTATCGAGATCTGGTAATAAAACAAACTGTCCGCATTGAGCAGGTGAGTGTTTAGCATCAATATAAAATGAATTGCCAGACTTGGTCTCAACTAAGATGTCGGGTACAGTTGAATCAGCACCTCCTTGATGAAAAAATCTTGCGTATGCACCGAATCTGCTATTAAGATAATCCGTGCACTGAATTTCAAATTCTTCCCATATTGCCATTGTTTAATCCTCCTTTATATCCTTTAAAAAATTGATTATCGAGCTTCCTAATGCATGAATCACATTTACAGTCATTGCATTACCCGCTTGCATCAGGAGATGCCTATCAGAAACTTCGTTCTTTACTCTGTCAGCATATTCTTTTGGAAATCCTTGAAGAAGTAATGCTTCATAACCAGTCAGCTGATATATTGTATGGTTTTTAACATATAAAACACCATCTCTCTGTGCCCTTAATGTTGGGCAGCGACCATCATAAATGCGAAGATCGTTCATGCGAGTGTCGATTATTTTTCCTTCCATCTCCTTAATATCATCAACAGTGTATTTACCGTTGTTAGTAGGATTTTTTAGATAATAGGAGAGGATATCGAGTCTTTCGGTACTTGCAACGTTATCGTCAATCAAGAAATTGGAAAGAGATGGTTTTTCTACTGGTTCTGGCCACTGAAATTCATCTATATCCTTTCCTAAATCTTTTCTGATGCCTACAAAGTAAACTCTTTGGCGCATTTGAGGAACACCATATTCAAGGCTAGTAAGAACCTTATAGGTTACATCATAACCAACTCTATTTAATTCGTTTATGATGATTTTTATTGTTTTGCCTTTGTCGTGAGTTACCAATCCCTTGACATTTTCTAAAAGAAAGCACTTAGGTTGTGTTTCTTCTAAAATTCTTGCTAAGTGGAATATGATTTGTCCTCTGTCATCAGAGAAGCCTTCTTTCCTGCCTATTACAGAGAAAGTTTGGCATGGAAATCCAGCAATCAACATATCGTATGGTAGTAATTTTTCGGTTTTAATTCTCTTCAAGTTATAATAATAAGGTTCATCTGTGGTATCGTGCATGAGAGTATAAGTACGTACTGCAAGTTTGCTAGTGTCGGAATAACCTGTACTTTTAAGTCCTGCTTGCTCTAAACCGAGTCGTCCGCCACCAATTCCGGAACACAAATCTAAAAATGTATTTATTTCCATTGTTCTTAATCCTTTATTGTTTCCATGATATCTTCCAACTTACAATCCATAGCCTCACATATTTTAAGAAGTACATCTGTGGTGATGTTGGCACCCTTGCCAAGTTTGGCTATAGAAGCAGCACTGATTCCAGCGGCCTCTTTAAGATCATTTTTATTCATTTCTTCGTCTATCAAAATCCCTCATAATTTGTTATAATTAATAAATAACAAAATCAAAATAATTAAAGCTTATTTCTTTGGGATATATATAATAATACCACATTTTGTCGAATATTGTCGAAACAGAATTATATTATATTTATTACAGTTGCGTTTTCACCCAAAGGGGCGAGTTGAATAAAAGGGTAAATAGGTATTCCTTAATCGCCTGGGTACCCCCCCGGAGACTCAAATGAAATACATTTTAACCTGCTTAGCAGCTCTGCTAGTATGCTTGATATGTGCATGGCTGCCAGCGTTTTAATCGGAAAGAAAAAGAAATTAAAAAAACATATCACAGTACTGATTGGAATCGGGCTTAGCCTTGTTCTCATTTTTGCCACTGTGGCAATTTATCTTGGCATCTACTATCATGCCGATGAAAGTGCCGCAGTTACAAGCGATGAGGTACAGGTGGAAAGCATAGATGGAGGATATTTTTATGATG
>JAKSSL010000024.1 GCA_024403115.1 Clostridia bacterium | reverse complement strand
GAATTGGGAATAGGCGATGTGATAAGTGTTTACAAGGCTAACATGATTATCCCTCAAATAGAGGAAAACTTCACTAGAAGTGGCAATATAGAGATTCCAAAGCTATGCCCTGTATGCGGAGCTGATACATATATTAGAAATGAAAACGGAACAGAGACTTTGGTATGTGAAAATCCTGCCTGTCCTGTTAAGCAGTTAAAAGCTTTTAGCTTATTTGTATCTCGTGACGCCTTGAATATTGACGGCCTAAGCGAGGCTAGTTTGGAAAGGTTAATTGGAAAAGGCTTCATTGCTGAGCCAGCAGATCTATTCCATTTGGATAGATTTAAGGACGAGATAATTGCTATGGAAGGCTTTGGCAAAAAGTCCTATGAGAATTTAATCTCAGCTTGCGAGCGAGCTTGCGACACAGAGTGCTACAGATTGCTTTATGGCCTGGGAATTCCTAATTTTGGAATAGCCAATGCAAAGATAATTGCTAAATATTGTGAGAATAAATGGGAGAAGATTGCCAGCCTAGATGAAGAGGAGTTATGTCAAATCGATCAGATTGGAAAGGTTATGGCAAAAGCCTATGTTGAATTCTTTGCTGATGAGAATAATCAGCTTGTGATTGAACATCTTCTTGATGTTTTAAGACTTGATGAAAGCTTTGAAACAAAAGAAGGATATTTTGAAGGTTTGACTTTTGTAATAACTGGTTCTTTGGAACACTTCTCAAACAGAAATGAGTTAAAGGATATGCTTGAGGACGCTGGCGCAAAAGTGGCATCTTCAGTAAGTGCAAAGACTTCATATTTAATAAACAACGATTTACAATCCAATTCTTCGAAGAATAAGAAGGCTAAAGAGCTTGGTGTACAAATTATAGACGAGGAAACAATATTGGATTGGATAAAGGCTGGAAAGGTTCAGTAATATATGCAAATCAAAACATGCGCCTCCTACATTGGGAGGCGTTTTTTAGTCCTTGACCTGGTGGAAAGAATAGTATATAATAATACTTGAACAATTGTTCAAGTATAGAATATAGAGGTTATTATATGGATAAAATAAACATGCCAGAAGAAGAAATGCTCTATGATTTGGCAGAGCTATATAAGGTTTTTGGCGATAGTACAAGAATCAAAATACTCTATGTGCTTTTCGAGGAGGAAATGCTGGTTAGCCAAATAGCTGAATATTTGGATATGAGCGTTTCTGCCATTTCTCATCAGCTGAGAGTATTGAAACAGGCACATTTAGTTAAGTTTAGAAAAGAAGGTAAGAATGTTATTTATTCTTTGGCAGATAGCCACGTAAGGACTATCTTGGGACAAGGAATGGATCACATTTTAGAATAGGAGTTTGGAATGAAATTTGATTATATGAATGATTATATGGGAGATAAATATCATCACCATGATCATGATGAGCATCATGAACATCATCATAGCCATGAACATGAGCACGGAGGCCATGAGCATGGACATGAACATGGACACGAGCACGGCGAAGGCGAAGAGGGCGAAATTAAGAAAACTATAATTAAGATTGTCATTTCAGCTCTATTGCTTGTGGGCATATATTTTGTGCCACTGGATGAAACAGTTAAAATGTTTCTTTATCTAGTGCCATATGCAATATGCGGTTACGAGACTGTATGGCTTGCAATTACTGGGCTTTTGAGGGGCGGTTTCATGGATGAAACTTTCCTTATGACCATAGCAAGCGCTGGAGCTTTTATAGTAGGACAATATCCTGAGGCTGTTTTTGTAATGCTTTTCTATCAAGTGGGAGAGCTTTTCGAGGATATTGCAGTGGATAAAAGCCGTGACTCCATTACAGATTTGATGGACCTTAAAGTTGAGCATGCTCATCTGATTAAAGGCGAAGAAGAGCTGGAAATTGAGGCTGAAGATATTAAGGTTGGCGATTTGATTCTGGTTAAGCCTGGAGAGAAGATTCCTGTAGACGGCAATGTTGAAAAGGGTGAATCTAGCGTAAATGCTATGGCTTTAACAGGGGAAAGCTTGCCAAAAGCAGTGTCTCAAGGCGATGTGGTATACAGCGGTTCCATAAATATGGATGGAAATTTGTATATAAAAGCTACGTCTACTATGGATGAATCCACAGCAGTTAAGATTCTGGGATTGGTTGAAGAGGCGGAAGAAAGAAAGGCAAAAGCGGAGAACTTTATTACTCGTTTTGCTAGAGTCTACACACCTATTGTAGTTGCTTTGGCAGTGCTTCTTGCAGTTGTCGGATCCTTGTTTATTGGAGATGCAAATACTTGGATATACAGAGGACTTTTGTTCTTGGTTGTATCCTGCCCATGCGCTTTGGTAATTTCAATTCCTTTGGCATTCTTTGCAGGCCTTGGCGGAGTGTCCAGAAAGGGCGTGCTGATCAAGGGCTCCAACTATTTGGAGGTACTTGGCAAGGTTGATACCATGGTATTTGATAAGACTGGAACTTTGACAGAGGGCAAGTTTAGTATAAAGTCGATTAATCCTATAGGTATAAGCGCTGATCAGCTCTTGGCTTTAGCAGCAAATATTGAGGTGGATTCCAACCATCCTTTGGCTCTTTCCATAAAGGAAGCTTATGGCAAGGAAATTCAACGCAGAGGAGAATTGAAGGATTTGCCTGGCCTTGGAGTTGAGGCTACAATCGAGGGCGAAAAATACTATGCTGGCAGAGGAAAGCTTTTGGAAGAAAAAGGCATTGAGTATGACAAGAACGAGGACAGCGGAACTACTATATATGTTGCAAATTCACAGTTCTGTCTTGGTAGCATAGTCCTTAGCGACACTATTAAGGAAGATACTAAATCCGCTTTGGCGAGTCTAAGAAAGCTGGGAATAAAGAAGTTAGTATGTCTAACTGGAGACAAAAAGGAAGTTGGAGATGAGATAGGCAAGGAGCTTGGCTTGGAGGTTAAAAGCGAGCTGATGCCTCAAGATAAATTAAGTGAACTTGAGAAATTGCTTAACAAGGGCACTGTGGCATATGTTGGCGATGGCATTAACGATGCTCCAGTCTTAGCAAGAACTGACCTCGGAATTGCAATGGGAGCTATGGGCCAAGATGCTGCTATTGAAGCTGCTGATGTGGTTCTAATGGAGGACAAGCTTTCCAAATTGCCTTTTGCTATTAGGCTTTCAAGGAAGACAAAGAGAATCGTATGGGGCAATATAGTATTTTCAATACTTGTAAAGCTGGCTGTTATGGTTTTGGGAGCTTTAGGAATAGCGAATATGTGGATGGCTGTTTTTGCAGACGTTGGCGTATGTGTAATTGCTGTTGCTAACTCTATGAGAGCTTTGAGATGTAAATAGGAGGTAGCCATGAAAATACGCTTGAACGAGGACGAAAACATTGTTAAAATGATTAAGGACGGTTTGAAGGAGAAGGACGGTTACTGTCCTTGCCGTGTGGGAAAATTACCGGAGAATAAGTGCATGTGTGAGGAATTTAAGGCGCAAATTGCCGATCCTGATTATGAGGGATACTGCCACTGCATGCTTTACTATAAGGAGAAATAATGAAGATAAGCAGTAATGAAATATTAAGAGAAGAAATGGAAGCGGCTATAGTTCGTGCCAACGAAGATAAGACTATGATGAACGGTATGCTAGGTGGAAAGTTGGTAGACTGTGACTATGAAGAAAAGAGTGCAACCATAGAATACGAAACTCAGCACTGGGAAAATAACCGTGCAGGCTATGTTCACGGTGGAATCATAGCTTCCATACTGGACCTTACCATGGGGGATTTATCCATCACATATAGCGATGAGGTTTGGACACCTACTGTCAATTTGCAGGTAAGCTATGTAAGACCTATCAAGATGGGTGATGCTATTCTTTGCAAGGCTTATGTGGTATCAGATGGCAAAAGGCTTAATCAAATGAGATCAGAAGCATATAGCCGTGATACTGGAAAGCTGTTGGCTACAGCAACAGGCGTCTATTTCTGCACAGACACAAGAAAAGAACACGGAGTTCCAGTTAAGGGACTAGCGTAAACAAAACTATTGTCATATTTGATATGTGCCCTCCTTACTGGATAGAACGGTAGGGAGGGTTTTTGATTTGTAGTGAAAGTGTGGAAGATTTTTCATCTGCTCAACGAAGCATCAACGGTTTCAGCGGTTGGAGATGAAAAATCCGTGTGATTTGTAGTGAAAGTGTGGAAGATTTTTCATCTGCTCGACGAAGTATCAACGGTTCCAGGGGACGGAGATGAAAAATGCAAGGGATTTGTAGTGAAAGTGTGGAACATTTTTCATCTGCTCGACGAAGTATCAACGGTTCCAGCGGTCGGAGATGAAAAATCCGTGGGATTTGTAGCAGGTTAGAGGAACATTTTTCATCTGCTCGACGAAGCATCAACGGTTTGAGCGGTCGGAGATGAAAAATCCGTGGGATTTGTAGCAGGTTAGAGGAAGATTTTTCATCTGCTCAACGAAGTTTCAACGGTTCCAGCGGTCGGAGATGAAAAATCCATACATTGTTCAATCCCCAGAAATCCGTGATGAACTAAAAAATGGACATCTCTCCTTTGAGAGACGTCCATTTTTTCTTAGAATCTATCTGAATAGTTTAGCAGGGCTCTAAGTTTGCCTTCCTTGGCAGGCTTGCTTTTACCATCGCTTTTAGACGATGAACCCAGCTTTTTGATTTGTGCTTTTAGGCCGTTTTTGTCGCATTGAATAATGGCGTAGCTTCCACTTTCCCCATCTCGTGGTCTAGTGATACTGCCTGGATTGATCAGGTAAATTCCACGAGATTCTTCTATGCTTGGAGTGTGGGTGTGTCCATAGCAGACTGCTACACAGTTGCGCTCTATGGCTAGATCCACTAGTTCATCGAGGCCTTGCTTTACGTGTTGACGGTGGCCGTGACTGACCATGATTTTGCCATAAGGTGTGGCTATGGTCTGAATCTTGGAGTCGGGGATTTTGACGCCATCGCAATTGCCGTTAACGGCAATGATTGCTCTGTCCAGCTGTTTTGCCAGTTCTAGAGCATCGGCATAATAATCACCGCAGTGGATGATTAAATCGCAGTCCTTTTCCAACAAGCAAGTTTCGTAGGCCTTGTCTATTATTTTGTGTGTATCGCCAATTACTAAGATTTTCATACTTATATTATAGCAAAAAAAGACGGCTTGTGCTAAAATAATAATGAAATAATGTTTATAATTTCTGAAAGGTGAAGGAAATGATAGATAATAAAAATAACAATCCGCACAAAAAATTGGGCATTACAATTTTCACAGCAGGAGCAGGTTTGATTCTGTTCTACTTTTTGCTGGTAAATATGGATGTGGTAAAGAGTGGATTTGATTCCGTTGTAAGCATATTGATGCCATTTATTCTAGGTGCAGTTATGGCGTACATACTTTGCCCTGTGTACAATCTTTTTGTAAAAGTTTTGTACAAGCAGTTTGCAAAGAAGATAGATACAGCAAAAGCTTTTTCAACAGCAAAAGCTTTATCCACAATTATTTCACTAATAATATTAGTGGGCTTTTTGACTGGCTTTGTATGGCTAGTTATTCCTAACTTAATCGACACAATTTCCAAATTGATTGTTGAATTGCCAGACCAAATTTCAGGGGTAATTAATTGGATCAATTCTTTCTTCTCAGATAATACTGCAGGCAAGCTTGGGGAACTATTGAATACAGTTCAAAAGGGCTTAACAAAGTGGGCAGAAGAATCCTTATTGCCTAATGCTGGCAGCATTATGAGCACTGTAACATCAAGCTTGTACAGCATCGTTATGTTCATTATCAATTTAGTTATTGGTATTATCGTATTTGTATATATGCTTAACTACAAGGACTTGTTCATGGGTCAAGTTAAGAAGATTGTAGTTGCAGTTTGCAGAAAGAAGAGAGCAGAAAAGATTTTCAAGCTGTTCAGCGATGCAAATAGAATCTTTGGTGGATTCATCAACGGTAAGATTATAGACTCAGCAATTATTGGAGTTATCTGCTTTATTGGAATGACTATAGTTGGCTTACCTTATCCAACTTTGATAAGTGTAATAATCGGTATTACAAATATTATTCCTTTCTTTGGACCATTCCTTGGAGCAATTCCATCAGCTTTGCTGATATTGATAAAGGATCCAATTCAATGCTTGATTTTCGTAGCTTGGGTTATCATCCTTCAACAATTTGATGGATATATTCTTGGACCAAAGATTTTGGGAAATACAACGGGTCTATCCAGCTTCTGGGTAATGTTCTCAATCCTTGTATTTGGTGGCGTATTTGGATTTGTTGGCATGATTATTGGTGTTCCAACATTTGCTTTAATATACGCATACTTCAAGGACTACATTGGCACAAGATTGGAGAGAAAGGATATCGCAGAAAATACTTTTGCCTATGAAGATTTCAGCATTTACGGCATAGAGGATAAAAAGGATATTCTTCCAAAGAAAAAGGAAAAATAATGGATTCAAAGATTAAGGAAAAACTTATACAAATAGTAGGTGAACAGGATGTGATTTCGCCAGCGGATATGAGGAGTTACACTTCTTTTAAAGCGGGCGGTGAAGCAGAAATACTTGTCAAGGTCAACACTGTTCATGAACTAAAATCAGTTCTAAGCTTTTTGACAGAGGAAAATGTAAAGCACATGTTTTTGGGCAATGGTAGCAATACTCTTTTCAAAGATTCAGGCTATCACGGAGTTGTCATCAAGCTGGACGATGCTTTTGGATATATTGAAAACAAGGGTGGCGGAATCATTGAAGCAGGCGCTCAAAGTCTAATGTCAAGCGTAGGCAGATTTGCATATAACGAGGGCCTTAGCGGTTTTGAATTTGCAAGCGGAATTCCTGGAAGCATAGGCGGTGGCGTGTTTATGAACGCAGGCGCTTATGGTGGAGAGCTTAAAGACATTTTAATAAGTGCAAGAGTCATTTCCTATGACGGAAAAGAAGATAAATTGATGACAGCGAGTGAGTTGGATTTAGGATACAGACATAGTGCTTTGGCAGAAAGCGGAGGCATAGTTGTATCTGCTCGATTCAAGTTGCAGGCTGGCAATAAAGAAGAAATAAAAGCTACAATGGATGATTTGGCTTTTAAGAGAACTAGTAAACAACCACTTCAATATCCAAGTGCAGGTAGCTTTTTCAAAAGACCAGAAGGTTACTTTGCAGGAAAGCTTATTCAGGACGCAGGCCTTAAGGGCTATACTGTAGGTGGAGCTCAGGTTTCTGAACTGCACAGCGGTTTTGTAATTAATATTGGTGGAGCGACAGAAACAGACATTAGTAATTTAATGCATCACGTACAAGCTGAAGTAAAGAAGCAGTTCGGAGTGGATTTGGAGCCAGAAATTAGAATTATAGGAGATTAGGACTGCTAAGGCAGTCCTTTTGCAGTTTATGTTTACGGATTCGGAAAGAGTAGAAAAAATTATATACAGGGATAAAGCCAATCAGGCATATTTGGAAGAAGCCAAGGAATATGTCATGACCGCTGATTATCACACTCACACAACTTTTTCCCATGGAAATGGAAGTGCTGAGGATAATATAAAAGCGGCCATCAGCAGAGGCCTAAGGGAGATTGCCATTTCAGATCACGGCCCTGGTCACAAATTCTACGGAGTGGATTTGAACAAATACTCCTTGGATGCTTTCGGCTTTCAATTGGAAGAGCTGAGACAAAAATATCCAGAGATTAAGATTCACTGGTCGGTGGAAGCCAATATTGTGGATAACGGTAGGAACAATTTGGACATTGAAGAGGGTGTGGACTTTGATTTTCTTAACGCTGGCTATCATTATGGCATTCCAAAGGCAAAGTGCATATCAAATTTCATCTATGCTCACGGCTTTAAGATAAAAGCTTTGGGCGAAAAGCTTAAGGCTTTTAATACAGAGATGACTATAAAAGCTTTGGAAAAGAACAAAATCAAAATTTTGACACATCCTGGAGACAAGGGACCTTTCGATATATTGGAACTGGCAAAGTGCTGTGCAAAGATGGGAACTTGGATGGAAATATCCTCTAGACACAGCCATCTTACAGTTGATGAAATTAAGATCGCAATGACTGTACCAGATGTGAAGTTCGTCGTTTCCAGCGATGCCCACAGACCTGAAAATGTGGGGGACTATCTTGGTGGTGTGGCAAAGGCTTTGGAAGCAGGGCTTGATATGAATAGAATTGTAAATATTAAGAAGAGGTAGCATTATGAAAGTGGTAATAATTACCGGCTTGTCGGGTGCGGGAAAGACTCGTGCAGCTGACTGGTTTGAAGATGTTGGATATTATGTTGTTGATAATATGCCACCAGCTTTAATTAAAAATTTCATAGAACTAACAGAGAATAGTAATGAGGCTGTTGAGAAGGCTGCTTTTGTAGCGGATATTAGAGGCGGAGCTTTCTTCAAAGACCTGGAGTCTGTGCTAAAAGAGTTAAAGGGACGCAAAGACATAGAGTGCACACTGGTATATTTGGAAGCCAGCGACGAGACTTTAATAAGAAGATACAACGAGACTCGCAGACATCATCCGCTTTCTGAGAGTGCGACTTCCAAGGAAATCATTGACAGAGAAAGAGAAAGCCTTGCCAAACTTGCTAGCATGGCAGACTATATTATAGACACTTCAAATCTTAAGATTTCCCAGTTTAACAACAAGATGAACCAGACTTTCAGCGATATCTATTCGGAGCGCAGATTTAATATCAACATCATTTCGTTTGGTTTCAAATACGGCTTGCCTATAGAAAGCGACATCGTTTTGGATATGAGGTTTATTCCTAATCCATACTATGTGCCTAGCTTGAAAGGTTTAACAGGCAACAACAAGAAGATTCAAGATTATGTGATGAAGTATGAGATCAGCCAACAATTCTGTGATAATTTCGAAAGCTTCCTTAAGCTTACAATTCCACACTATATCAAGGAAGGCAAGTATAGTTTGAACATAGCTTTTGGCTGTACAGGAGGCCATCACAGATCAGTTTGTATGGCAAATATTATGGCTAAAAGACTGGAAGATGAAGGCTATCGTGTCACTTTGAATCACAGAGACATATAAGTTTTAATTGAATATGATACCCTTTAGTGGTATAATATATATGTTAATTAACAGGCCTTCGGGTCAAAAACAATTATTAAAGGAGAGCTCAAATATTATGGAAAAATTAATTATCAGCGCATGTATTTGCGGTGCAGAAGTTACTAAAGAACAAAACCCTAACGTTCCTTACACTGTAGAAGAAATTGTTAGAGAAGCTAAGTCAGCAGCTGATGCTGGTGCTGCTCTTATTCACTTACATGTAAGATGGGATGATGGTACTCCAACTCAAGACAAGGGTAGATTCCAAGAATGTGTTGACGCTATCAGAAAAGAATGTCCAGATGTAATTATCCAACCTTCAACAGGTGGTGCAGCTGGTATGACTGACCTTGAAAGATTACAATCAACTGAAATCGTACCTACTCCAGAAATGGCAACATTAGACTGTGGTACTTGCAACTTCGGTGGAGACGAAATCTTTACAAACACTGATAACACTATCATCAACTTCGCTAAGATTCTTCAAGAAAGAGGAATCAAGCCTGAATGTGAAGTATTCGACAAGGGTATGATCGATACAGCATTAAAGACTGCAGGCAAGAAGGGATACTTAGACAGACCAATTCACTGGGACTTCGTACTAGGTGTTCAAATGACTGCTACAATCAGAGACCTTTGCTTCATGGTTGACTCAATTCCAGCAGGTTCAACTTGGACTGCAACTGGTATTGGTAAGAACGCTTGGTCAATCGCAGCTGCTACAATCGCTATGGGCGGCCACGTAAGAGTAGGTTTCGAAGATAACCTATACATGGAAAAGGGCGTTTTAGCTGAAAGCAACGGACAAATGGTTGCAAAGGCTGTTGAATTAGCTAAGTTATTAGGCAGAGAAGTTGCTACTCCAGCAGAAGCTAGAGAAATCTTAGGATTAGCACCTTTAAAGTAATTTAATTATGCGCATAAAGACTGAGGAAATTCCTCAGTCTTTTTTTGTTATTTTTACCAAATTTTCTTGAAAAATAGGGGTTGGTATAGTATAATATTTCATTAATATATACTTAAAAATCAAGAAAGAAAAGGAGAGAACAATGGCACAATTTTTCAAAGAACCATCAAGAACATTTAACGAATTTTTACTAGTACCAGGTTATTCAAGCAAGGAACACACAGTGGACAATGTTTCACTTAAAACTCCCCTTGTAAAATTTAAGAAAGGCGAAGAACCTGCAATCAGTCTGAACATTCCTATGACTTCTGCAATCATGCAAGCCGTATCAGGACCAGACCTAGCAGTAGCTTTGGCAAAGGAAGGCGGAATTTCATTTATTTTCGGAGCACAATCGGTTGAAAATGAAGCTGCTATGGTTAGAAAGGTTAAAGCATACAAGGCTGGATTTGTAACAAGCGATTCCAATCTTAGACCTGACCAAACTTTGGCAGATGTTCTTGCTTTAAAAGAAGAGAAAGGCCACGGAACTATTGCAATAACTGAAGATGGTACTGCTGAAGGAAAGATTCTTGGAATCGTAACATCCAGAGATTACAGAGTTTCAAGAATGGATCTTGACACAAAAATTGAAACATTTATGACTCCTTTTGAAAAGTTAATATATGGCAAGGCTGGAATCAGCCTATCAGAAGCCAACGACATTATTTGGGAACACAAGCTTAATCAATTACCAATAATTGATGAGAACCAAAGATTGACTCACTTCGTATTCCGTAAGGACTATAACTCCCACAAGGAAAATCCTAACGAAATCTTAGATGATCAAAAGAGATTCCTAGTAGGTGCAGGTATCAATACTCGTGACTACGAAGAAAGAGTTCCTGCTTTAGTAGAAGCAGGCGCAGACGTGCTTTGCTTAGACTCATCCGAAGGCTATTCAGAATGGCAAAGCCAAGCAATTAAGTGGATCAGAGACAAGTACGGCGACAGCGTAAAAGTTGGAGCAGGTAATGTTGTAGATGGTGAAGGATTTAGATTCCTAGCAGAAGCAGGCGCAGACTTTATTAAAATCGGTATCGGTGGCGGTTCAATTTGTATTACAAGAGAACAAAAGGGTATCGGCCGTGGACAAGCAAGCGCAGTTATAGATGTTGCAGCAGCAAGAGATAAATACTTCGAAGAAACAGGAATCTATGTGCCAATCTGCTCAGACGGTGGTATCGTTTACGACTATCACATGACTCTTGCTTTGGCAATGGGTGCTGACTTCTTGATGTTGGGAAGATACTTTGCAAGAATGGAAGAATCACCTTCCAGAAAGCTAAACCTAAATGGAACTTATGTTAAGGAATATTGGGGTGAAGGCTCAGCAAGAGCTAGAAACTGGCAAAGATATGATCTAGGCGGAGACCCTAGAATGAAGTTTGAAGAAGGCGTTGACTCATATGTGCCTTATGCAGGCCCATTACACGACAATGTAAACGTTTCTCTTACAAAAGTTAAATCAACAATGTGTAACTGTGGAGCGCTTACAATCAAGGAACTTCAAACTAAGGCAAAGATTACTCAAGTTTCAGCAACAAGTATTGTTGAAGGCGGAGCTCATGATGTAATCTTGAAGGAAAATGGATCAAACATCTAAGGAGAAGCTTATGTTAGATAATTTGTTTACAGAAGAAAACCTTCCTATGGTTATTGCTGTATCATGTGCAGTAGTAGGATTGATGCTATACCTTGCAGAAGGTGGTAGTGCCAAGGAAAAGAAGAGAAAAGCGAATAGAAAGAATAGATAGGAAAACAAAATGATTGACGAAAAGATATTAATTTTAGATTTCGGTGGTCAATATAACCAACTAATTGCAAGACGTGTTAGAGAATGCAATGTGTACTGTGAAGTTCATAACTACACAATGCCAATGGATGAAATCAAGGCTTTTGCACCAAAGGGAATTATTTTCACAGGTGGACCTAACAGCGTTTATGGAAAAGATGCTCCGAACCTTGATATGGAAATCTTTGAGTTGGGAGTTCCAATTTTGGGAATTTGCTACGGCGCACAATTAATCGCTCATAAATTAGGTGGTAAAGTAGAGACTGCACCGGTTTCCGAATATGGAAAGACTGAAATTACTGTTGATAGCAGAAATGGATTACTAAAAGGCATTGGCATAGGCGACGAAAAGGAAACAGGAAGCAAAATTAATGACCATACCATTATGTGGATGAGCCATACAGACTATATTGCAAAGGCTCCAGTAGGCTTTGAAGTAACTGCTTATACTCCAGTTTGCCCAGTTGCAGCTATGGAAAATAAGGCTAAGCATTTCTATGGTGTTCAATTCCATCCAGAAGTAATGCACTCTGTAGAAGGAACAAAGCTTTTATATAACTTTGTAATAAATATTTGCGCTTGCGAAGGAACATGGGAAATGGCATCCTTCGTTGAGACTCAAATCAAGGAAATCAGAGAAAAAGTTGGCGATGGCAAGGTGCTATGTGCTTTGTCAGGAGGCGTAGACAGCTCAGTTGCAGCAGTTCTTCTTTCAAAAGCAGTAGGCAAGCAACTTACTTGCGTATTTGTAGATCACGGACTACTGAGAAAAGATGAAGCTAAGCAAGTTGAAGAAGTATTTGGACCTAATGGCCCTTACGACTTAAACTTTGTGAAGGTAGATGCTCAAGAAAGATTCTACGGCAAGCTAGCAGGAGTTACTGAACCTGAACAAAAGAGAAAGATTATCGGTGAAGAATTCATCAGAGTTTTCGAAGAGGAAGCAAAGAAGATTGGAACTGTAGATTATCTTGTTCAAGGAACAATTTATCCTGATGTAATTGAGTCTGGACTTGGCAAATCAGCTGTAATTAAGAGCCACCACAATGTGGGAGGACTTCCTGATTATGTTGATTTCAAGGAAATAATCGAACCTTTGAGAATGCTGTTTAAGGATGAGGTTAGAGCTGCTGGCTTAAAGCTAGGCATTCCTGATTATTTAGTTTACAGACAACCATTCCCAGGCCCAGGTCTAGGAATTAGAATTATTGGCGAAGTTACTGCAGAAAAATGTAAGATAGTTCAAGAGGCAGATGCCATTTACAGAGAAGAAATCGGCAAGGCTATGGAAGCTGGAATTATTCCTAAGTTTGGCGAAGTTGGAACTATTGGCCAATACTTTGCAGCACTAAGCAATATGCAGTCTGTTGGAGTAATGGGCGATTTTAGAACTTATGATTATGCAATCGTTCTAAGAGCTGTCCAAACATCTGATTTTATGACTGCGGAATCAAGCGAGATCCCTTGGGAGGTTCTAGGAAAGGTTACTACTAGAATCGTAAACGAGGTTGAGCACGTTAACAGAGTGTTCTATGATTTGACAGGTAAACCGCCTGCAACGATTGAGTTTGAGTA
>JAKSSL010000023.1 GCA_024403115.1 Clostridia bacterium | reverse complement strand
TATCATAAAAAAAGAATCCCAGACTCAGTCTGAGATTCTCGATTTATTTTCCATCGTCGTATTTTAACACGGCTGTAAAAGCTTCTTGTGGAACTTCTACTTTACCGAACTGTCTCATACGCTTCTTGCCGGCTTTTTGCTTTTCCAGCAACTTCTTCTTACGGGAAACGTCACCGCCGTAGCACTTAGCCAAAACGTCCTTACGGTAAGCTCTTACAGTGGTTCTGGCGATTATCTTTTGGCCGATGGCTGCCTGAATTGGCACTTCGAATTGGTGCATAGGTATTACTTCTTTCAGCTTTTCACAGACGAATTTGCCACGAGCGTAAGCGTTGTCTTCGTGAACTATCATGGAGAAAGCGTCAACCATCTCCTTGTTAAGCAATACGTCTAGCTTAACAACCCTGGAAGGTTCGTATCTGTCAAACTCATAATCCAAGGAACCATAACCCTTGGTTTTGGATTTTAAAGCATCAAAGAAGTCATAGATTACCTCGGAAAGAGGCATCTCATAATGAAGCTGAACACGAGTTGTTGTAATGTATTCCATGTGCAACAGCTTGCCTCTTCTGTTTTGGCAAAGATCCATTATACTGCCCACGTAATCATTTGGCACCATAATGTTCGCTTTAACTATAGGCTCCTCGATTTGCTTTATTTCTGTAGGTTCTGGTAAATTAGTTGGATTTTGAATGTATTCAACGCTTCCGTCTGTCTTGTCCACCTTGTATATTACGCTTGGGGCTGTTGTAACTACAGCTAGGTCGAATTCTCTCTCCAAACGTTCAACGATGATTTCCATGTGAAGCAAGCCTAGGAAACCGCATCTAAAGCCGTAGCCCAAGGCTGTGGAAACTTCCGGTTCAAATTGGAAGGCCGCATCGTTTACCTGTAGCTTTTCCAAAGCTTCTTTTACATTCTCATATTTTTCTCCCTCTGCAGGGTAAATACCACAATATACCATGGATTGAGCTGGTTTGTATCCTGGCAACTTTGTATCAGCAGGGTTTTCGTCCAAAGTGATAGTATCACCAACTCTGGCGTCCCTTACCTCTTTAATACTTCCGCAGATATATCCAACTTCCCCAGCTCTCAGTTCTTTTCTCTCCAACATTTCGGGAGCGCATATACCAACTTCTGTAACCTCATACTTCTTGCCAGTATTCATTAGACGAATCATATCGCCCTTCTTAACTTTTCCGTCAAAGATTCTAGTATAGATTACTACGCCCTTGTAATTATCGTAGTTAGAGTCAAATATCAAAGCTTTTAGCTTTCCATCAGGGTCTCCTGCTGGTGCAGGAATCTTTTCTATTAAAGCTTCCAACAGCTCATCAATTCCCAAACCTGTTTTGGCCGAAATTAAAGGAGCATCTTCCGCTTCAAGTCCAATGACATCCTCAATCTCTGCCTTAACCTCATCAGGTCTAGCGCTGGCCAAATCGATTTTATTAAGGACAGGCATAATTTCAAGGTCTTCGTCTAAAGCCAAATAAACATTGGCCAAAGTTTGTGCCTCCACTCCCTGAGTAGAATCCACAACCAATACGGCCCCCTCGCAAGCGGCCAAAGACCTTGACACCTCGTAGTTGAAATCCACATGCCCTGGAGTGTCAATTAAATTTAACACATAGACATTTCCATCTTTGGCCTTGTATTCCAAATGAGTAGTCTGTAATTTTATTGTAATTCCACGCTCACGCTCCAATTCCATATTATCAAGGAATTGAGCTTGCATATCACGGTGAGTAACAATTCCACTCTTTTCAATAAGTCTATCCGCCAAGGTAGATTTTCCGTGATCGATGTGAGCAATGATGCTAAAATTTCTAATTAATTTTTGATAATCCATAACTAATAAAGTAAATTTTTATATATTTCATAGTCCTTGTCGCCAAAGACATTAAATACCACTTTAATATCGCTTCCCCTTTCTTCCTTGAATTCAGCCACAGTTTCCACTGCGATTTTAGCTGCTTCTTCATTAGGAAAAGCAAAAACTCCTGTTGAAATACAGCAGAAAACGATGCTCTTTAAGCCCTCTTCAACGGCTAGTTTCAAGCAGCTTTCATAACAAGACTTAAGCTGGCTTTTATTTAAATCAGTAAGCTCGCCTGAAACGATTGGTCCTACTGTGTGAATAACGTGCTTTGCCGGTAGATTAAAGCCTGGAGTAATCTTGGCTTGGCCTACAGCCTCGTTTTTGCCTTGCTTGTCAATAATATCTGCGCAATACTTTCTAAGCCTTACACCCGCAAAAGTATGAATGCAGTTGTCAATGCATAGATGGTTTGGCTGATAGCATCCAGTCATAAAAGTATTTGCCGCATTTACTATGGCATCTGCTTTTATAGTTGTAATATCGCCTTTCCAAAGATAAATATCCTGCCAAATTCCTTCATTCATTACAGGTTTAAGCTCGCCAATAGTAGTCACATGCTTCTTGGCAAGTTCGGCCTGCAAAAACTCATCCTCCACATTAAGATATTCATCTGAAATAGGCTGTGGCATTCTCACATTGACCAAACCCCTCCAAAGCTGCATCTGAATGTGCTCAATGGGAGGCACCTGTCCATTTGACGGTCTTCCAGTTTCTTTAGTCAAATAATCTATTAAATATCTTCCTCTTTTAATTTGATCCATTATATCCTTGAATCCGCCTTTCTTTGGAATGCCGCTTCGTCAACTATGAATCTTTCATGAGTTCCTTGGCCAACCAAGCCCTTCTCATCTTTGATTTCCACTTCAAATACAAGTTTCTTGCCATCTATAGCCACAAGCTCAAGCTGGCATTCAACCATCATGGATACTGGAGATGGTGCCACATGATCGATGTTAAGCTTTGTGCCCACTGTAGTCTGTCCATCTTCCAATTTATTTTCTAATAAAGCAACCGCAGTCTTCTCGATTAGCAAAATCATAGCCGGTGTTCCATACACATTTAAGCTTCCGCTGCCAATCTCCTTTGCGGTATTGCCTACATTTACGATTTCTCTCAATGTATGTTTAATTCCTTTAGATAACATTAGAGCCTCCAATCTAAAATACAGATTTATTATACCATATATGGCAAAGTTTTGCTTTAATTTGGAAATAAAAAAACACGCCGAAGCGTGTTTCCTAAAAACTCATAAACTGACACAACAGTATAGGCATGAAAATCGCCGGTGTCATATTCAATACCTTGATTTTGGTTCCAGCGCAAAGATTTATGCCCAACGCCACGATCAGTAAACTGCCCACTACGGTCATCTGCAAGATTATGCTTTCTGTCAAATATGGAGCGATCAAGCCTGCAAGCAATACAACACCGCCTTGCAATACGAAGACAACCACTGCAGACAGCAATACGCCCACGCCCAAAGAGGACGCCAATACTACTGATGAGATTAAATCCATCAATGACTTTGTATAAAGCATAGTGCAATCGCCATTTAGCCCCGCTTCCAAAGAGCCGACCAAAGTCATAGCTCCCACACAGAAAAGCAAGGAAGCTGTCACAAAGCCCTCAGAAACAGAGACAGCTCCATCAATATTTTTGAATCTTTCATTTAATTTGTTGGAAGCATGATTCAAGTGATCATCCAGTTTAAGGCCCTCACCAATCAAAGTGCCAATTACAAGAGAAAGAATCATGACCATAGTCATAGCGTTCTCATCCAGCACGCCTCTAATTCCTATGTAAATGGATATTAAACCCATTACGACCAAAAGAGGTTTCTGCATATTACCGCTTATAAAGCGTTTTAAACCTATGCCTGCAAGGCTTCCAACTATTACTGCAGCTGTATTTACTAAAACACCTATCATAGCCTCTCCTATATTCTAAAATTTCGTTTTTTAAGCTCAGCAGCCAACAAGCTACCAAGTACGCCTGCGCAGACAAACTCTCCCAATGCCACGCTTGCCATTAGATATATCAGTCCTTCTTGGGCTCCGTATGCAAAAGCAAGAACAGGTCCTATGACAATTGCGTTGATTAAGATTGTTGGCAATGCTGCCACGTATACAGGCTTTTCCCTTAAAAGATATGCGAAATAAGCTCCCGCCAAAGTCGCCAAGCTTCCAAATACAACATCAATAACTATTCCCCCACACAGGATATTGGTAAGCAAACAGCCTATAGCCAGGCCAGGCACAGCTGCGCTGGTAAACATAGGCAATAGGCACAAAGCCTCCGACAGCCTGAATTGAATCACTCCTGAGGACAAGCCAAAGAGGTTGGATACAAAGCTTAACACTATATACAAAGCCGCGATTAACGCCGCTTTTGTTAAATATTCACTTCTTTTCATTATTGCTCCTTTAGTTTTGTTTTAAGTGAGGAAGGTCTCGAACTCACAAGGTATATATTACTATATTAAAGCCTATAAATCAAACCTAAATCATGTATACAATATATCTTAACTCCATCTTGTACTAAATATGATACAATATTTGGGTAGGAAATTTTTGAATTCAAAGGAGTAAAAATGTTTGACAAAATTTTAGAGATTAATACGGCGGTCAACGACTTCGTCTGGGGTGTACCAGCAATGGTTTGTATCATGGCCGTTGGACTGCTTTACTTAATTAGAAATAAAGCTACTCAATTTACAAAGTTTGGAGATGCATGTAGACATACCATCGGCAAAATCTTCCACAAAGACGATGCTGATCGCGGTGCAATTACACCATTCCAAGCATTGTGTACAGCTCTTGCATCAACTGTAGGAACTGGTAATATTGCCGGAGTTGCTGGCGCTATCGCTCTAGGTGGTCCTGGTGCTGTATTCTGGATGTGGTGTTCCGCATTACTAGGTATGGGCACTAAGTTCTCAGAAATCACTTTGGCCGTTCACTTTAGAGAAAAGAATGCCCACGGCGACTATGTAGGCGGACCTATGTACTATATTAAAAACGGTCTAGGCAAAAACTGGATGTGGCTTGCATACCTATTTGCAGCTTTCGGTACATTAACTGTATTAGGTACTGGTAATGCAACTCAAGTTAACACTATTGTAACTTCTATCGATACAGCTGTTCAAAGCTTCGCTCCAATGAGCGATGATGGAATTGGCACATTAAATCTTATTCTAGGAATAGTTATCGCAATTCTAGTTGGTTTCGTTCTAATCGGCGGAATCAAGAGAATCGGTGCCGTAGCTGAAAAGCTTGTTCCATTTATGGCAGTATTTTACGTAATACTTGCTTTGGGCGTTGTATTCTTAAATATTGAAAGAGTTCCTGGTATATTTGCTAGCATTTTCGAAGGTGCTTTCAATCCATCAGCTGTAACAGGTGGTATTGTAGGAAGCTTGTTTATTAGTATGAGACGTGGCGTTTCCCGTGGTATCTTCTCCAACGAAGCAGGTCTAGGTACTGGATCTATCGCTCACGCAACATCAGATACACACGAACCAGTTCAACAAGGTCTGTTCGGTGTAATCGAAGTTTTCATCGATACTATCGTAATTTGTACTTTAACAGCTTTAGTAATCCTATGCGGAGCTCCAGAAATCGTATACGGTGTCAATGCCGGTGCTGAGCTTACAATTTCAGGATTCGTAGCAAGCTATGGCGATTGGGTATCAATATTTACCGCTGTTGCAATGTGCTGCTTCGCTTTCTCAACAGTATTAGGTTGGGGACTATACGGAGCAAGATGTATAGAATTTATCTTCAATGAAAAAGTTATTAAGCCATTTATGGTAGTATATGCTCTAGTTTCAATACTAGGTGCAACTATGGACCTTTCCGCAATTTGGGGAATTGCAGATACATTTAACGGTCTAATGGCAATACCAAACTTAATCGCATTATTGTTGTTATCAAGCACAGTAGTCGACTTGACTAGAAACTACTTCAAGCGTCGTGGTGCAGACGATACAGGAGAATGGGATTAATACTATTCATATGAAATCAAAAATGATGTTCCTAATGGAACATCATTTTTTTGTCTTTTATTATCTTAGCAATGACTCTATGTGGTCAACTATTATACCTACACCAACCTTGTTCTTTCCACCATGAGGAATAATTATATCCGCATATTTTTTGGATGGCTCAACGAATTGATCGTGCATAGGTTTTACAGTTGTTTCATACTGTTCAATTACTGATTCAATTGTACGAGCACGCTTTGTAAGGTCTCTCTTCATACGACGCATGATTCTAACATCGGCCTCAGTATCAACGAATATCTTCACATCCATTAATTCACGAAGTCTTGGATCTGCGAAGACCAAAATACCTTCAACCACAATTACATCCCGAGGCTCTTTTGCTTCGGTCTCACCCTTTGCTCTGTTATGCACAGTAAAATCATAAACGGGGATTTCCACATCAAAACCCTCCTTTAATTTTTGAACGTGCTCAATCATAAGCTCAGTATCAAAAGCATCTGGGTGATCGTAATTGATTTTACATCTTTCTTCATAAGTCATATAGTCATGCGCTTTATAATAGCTATCATGACTGATTACTGTAATTCTATCACCAAAATGATTGCCAATATTTTTTACCAGTGTCGATTTGCCACTAGCAGTTCCTCCTGCAATACCTACAACACAAATTTTTCCCATTTGTTTACCTCACTAGTTCTTATCTACAGATATTATAGCACAAAAAACCAGCGGTGTTAAACCACTGGTTTTAAACTTTACATTTCTGTCTTAAAAATAAATTTAACGCTACCAGGAACGCCCTTGGAAATGCCGCTAAAGTTGTTATACGCAATTCCTGCATCCTTAACTTTACCAAGCTTGTCTGCCAATCCCTTAATGTCATCCTTGTATAGATTTACTATCTTTTGGATGCCTTCCTTGTCGAACTTGCACATGCCTTCCATTAAAGCTTTTGAACCATCTTCAAGCTCGCCCATATAGCCCATAAATTTAGTGATTCCACTCTTTAGGTCCTTGGAGCCATCGTACAATTGCCCCAAGTATCCATTTAGGGTAAATGCGCCTAATCTTAGGCTTTCAACTCCACCTTGAAGATCGCCCTTCTCATCAGTTTGAGTCTTTACATAATCAACTCCTTGAGTATAGGCATTTAATCCTTGGTAGAAAGTGTTGAAAGAATTTAGTTGTTCTAAAGCGCCCTCCAATTGAGCCTTTGCTTTTGCAATCTCACCAGGTAAAACCTTAGGAAGATTTTCATCCACTACAGCTTGAACCCTGCTTCTAATATCAACATCCTCAAGCCCAGGAATATGATTCTTTTTTGCAGTTGTTAGAATCACATCTACATCAGAATCAGTTAATAAATCTACGTTATATGCCTTAACCGCGAACAAAACTTCTAAGTCGGGATTTTCTAAGATAGCTGTTTTTATGGCCGCTTTAACTCCACTGTAAACACCAACACTGGCTTGCTTTTCAATTTCATCAGCAACGACCTTTCTGATTACTACCTCTAGATCCCCGTCTGTCTCTAAAGTTTTTAGAACAGTTTGATAATTTTCAATTGTAAGCTTTGTGTCAAAGCTAGGGAATGACGCCTTGATTTGGTCTTCAACGCTTCCAAGAAGTGTGTTGAATACCTGTGTTGCGCCATCACGAAGCGAAGCGCTGTTAGTGGCAATATCGCCTATACCCTTGTCAAGTTTTTGAACTCCTTCTTGCAAGGAAGTAATGCCATCAGCCAAATCCTTTGAGCCATCATACATTTGCTTTACTTGATCTGGTAGGTTTTTCACTCCATCAACTAGCAATGAACCATTGTCATTTAACATTCCAATACTTGCATATAGCTTGTTGCTTCCCTCGCATAATTTTTTTGAGCTGTCTGCCAAAGTATCCAAATCTTTTTCAAGAGAATCCAAATCAAGATTAATATCCAAATCAGAAGTATTAAGAGGTGCAGCCACAGCCATAATAGTACTCATGTCAAAATTATTGGCATCGGCTGTAACGGTAAATCCACTTGGAATATACTTTGCATACTCTTGGTCTAAGTCTAAACTGTCTGCAAGACCAGGTAATCCTAGACCGCACAATATAGTTTTGGAGCCGTCGTTAATGAATTTGCCGTTGTCAACTTTTACATTGGAAAAATTGTCATTGCTTAAAATCATTGCGCTTACACAGATAAAAGGTACATATACATCTTCGTACTTTGCACTGTTTGTAAACTGCGCCTTGATTTCAACTTTTCCGCTTTTACCTTGAAGAGCCTTTAAGCTTATTTCTTGGCCATCAAGATAGTATGTATATTTAACCCCTATAGGACTTTCCTTATCAGTAGTTCCTTGATAGAAAATATCGTGTCCCTTCGCATCCCACAGGATGCCGCTGTTGTTTTCCTTATATGTTTCTTCACCCTTGACATTTTTAATGTCTGTCAGCTGGCTTAAGTCCTGAAGTTGATCTTCTTGGTCCCCATTTTTCAACCAGTCGCTGACTATAGTTTGCTCAACTGTTCCGCTTTCATCAGTTATTAAATATACTGTCTCATCCTTGGCTTTTTCATTACTTGTTGTAGCTTGAACTAAAGCCGGTGCTGTAGTTGTTTTCACAGTCTCTGCACTAGCCTGAGTAGACGCATAGTAAAGAGTGGCTGTTAAAGCCAGGCAAATCACAAGCAGTATTATTAATAGTCTATCCTTTTTCTTAACACTCATGTTTATCTCCTAATCTCCTCATATCTAAAGTAGTCTTACAAATAATCTTATCGAATAGCATCAACATTGAAGGCAGTACAAATATTACTGCAATCATGGAAACTATTGCCCCTCTTGCCATTAGTGTGCAAAGAGTTCCAATTATATCGATTTCCGAGTATAGTCCAACTCCGATAGTTGCGCCAAAGAAGGACAAAGCACTTACAATAATCGATGGAATACTGTCCGCCAAAGCGCCAGTAATTGCGCTTTCCTTGTCCATTCCGCCGATTCTGTTGCCCTTGTACTTGTTGGTCATTAGGATTGCGTAGTCAACAGTTGCTCCCAACTGAATTGTACTTATGCAGATTCCCGCTATAAAAGGTATCTCTATGCCTTGATAATATGGCAAACCTAGATTTAAGAATATTGCAACTTCTATGACAGATACTAGCACCACTGGAATTGAAATGGATTTAAGTACCAGCAATATGATTAAGAATATTGCTAAAACAGAAACAGTTGTAACATTCTTGAAGTCTATATCCGTAATATCTATTAAATCATTGGTACATGGGCCTTCACCAATTAACATGGCAGTTTCATCGTACTTGTCCATGACCTGATTAACTTCCCTAATTTGTGCGTTAAGCTCATCGCTTGCTACGGCATATTCTGTGGTAAGTATTAGCAGTTGTCTGTCCCCAGAAGTGAACATCTTGTTAATGTCCGTAGGAACAATTTCTCGTGGCACCAATGGTCCCAAAACTGTGCTTGTGCCAAGAACCTTGTTAATACCATCAACCTGCTCTATTTCCTTCATCATAGCTTCTGTATCCCCAGGAGATAAGTTGGCATCTGCCAAGATCATCTCGCAAGTTCCAGTATGGAAAGTATCATCTAGCTCTGCTTTTGCCACAGCAAAATCCAAAGTTTGCGGTACCGATTTATCCAAATCGTAATAAACTGGTGTGTTTTGATAACCTATAAATGAAGGAACCGCAATTGCTACGAAAATCAATAGAATGACGAAACGATTCTTCACGATCTTCGGAGCCAGCTTTTCGCTATTTATCATAATCGGTTTGTGAGCTGTCTTATCTATGGCTTTTTCAAAAGCAAGTATCATGGCTGGTAAAGCAGTAACGCTTACGATTACCCCTATCAAAACGCCCTTCGCCATTACAACACCTATGTCGAATCCTAGTGTGAAAGTCATAAAGCATAAAGCGATAAAACCTGCTATTGTAGTAATGGAACTTCCCGCTACAGACACCAAGGTTTCATTTATGGCGTGCTTCATTGCCTCTTCACCAGTCTCATGTACGGCTTTGTGATCCTTATAGCTATGCCATAGGAATATGGAGTAGTCCATAGTTACACCTAACTGTAAGACAGCACTGATAGCTTTTGTAATATATGAAATTTCTCCTAAGAAATAGTTGGAACCCATATTGTATAGTATGGCCATTCCTATACTTGCAATGAATATAAATGGGATTACAAATGAATCCATAAAAATCGAAAGCAGAATAATTGCAATTATAACTGCAATGGCAATATATACAGGTTCTTCATGCAAGGAAATATTCTTTAAATCCAATACGAAAGCTGTCATGCCGCTGACGAAACATTGATCGCTGGTAATTCCACGAATCTCTTCCAAAGCATTGATTGAAGCCTCGTCGGAAGTTCCCGAGTCAAAGAAGACAGCCATCATTGTCGCTTTCTTCTCATCATTGTTAAAGAAATCATATACTTCAGACGGTAACACTTCCTTTGGCATAGAAATATCGGCCAAAGTGTCGTACCAGATTACTGAATCTACATGATCAACATTTTCAATCTCTTTTTTTAGTTTTACAACATCGCGATCCTTCATATTCTCAACCATTACAAAAGCAAATCCGCCTTTGCCGAAATCGTCAAGCAATATGTTTTGTCCCTTAACAGTTTCAATGGATTCTGGTAAATACTTCAAGATGTCATAATTTACCCTAGTTCCAATAAAACCTAGGATTGATGGGATCAACAGAATTATACTTATTAATAGTATAAGTTTTCTATGTTTTACAACTGAATTACCCAATAATTCTCTCCTCCTTCTCAATTTGTGTTTTTACATTATACTATTGAAAAAATACAAATAAAATAGGCAAATAAAAAATTTGCACAGTTTTTGTGCAAATTTTAGAAATTGTCATATAAAAGTTTTATAAATGGCTAAATTAAGCCATTTTATTTTCTTGGCATCTCTGCAAAATATCCTCTAAACCCTGGTCAAACATGACGGTAATTCGACCGATTGCCAATTCAAAAGCTTCATTGTCCATACCGTTTTCAACCCAATCAGAGATCAAGCCGACAAAGCCTCTTGAAAGGAATTTCGACAAAAGTTCCTTGTCAAAATCGCTAATATCAAGATCCTTGGATTCCATCTCAATTTGATCCACAACAGCATTGAGCAATACAGCATTTAAATATCTATCCAATTTATTTTTGTCCAAAGAATTGTACAGGTGATAGATAGCCCTTCTGTTGTTGTTAATAAACTTCAAAGAATTTCTAAGGTTCTCTTCAATGCTTTCCAGTTTTTCACCCGGCTTTAACCTAACATCTTCCACTTCTCTTTGGAATATATAGTCCAACAAAGCGTACACATCACGGAAGTGATAGTAGAAAGTATTTCTTGTTAGACCGCAACCGTCAGTAATGTTTTTTACGGTTATTTTATCCAAAGGCTTTTTATTCAGTTCATTTAAAAAGCTGTTAATAATAGCTTCCTTCGCTAAATTTGACATTAGAATCCTAACTCCTCATTTACTAATATTACGTGAATTCTTCCAGCATGGCGTGAATATCTAGTAATTAAAACCTGACAACATATTGTATCAGGAGATGTGCAGTTCATGCAAAGTCCCTTTTCCTTGCAAGGTGTATTCACATCGAAACGACCTGCATTTATAGGCGCTGCCACATTTCTTGCACGCTTAATTGCTCCATCCAAATCGCTCTCGATTTTGTTAACCCCAACGATATATATAAGTTTCTTTGGTCCATAAGCCATAGCAGAAACTCGATTTGAATTTCCATCTATGTTTACCAAGATGCCGTCTTTGCTCATGGCATTGGTGCTGCAAATAAAGACGTCCGCATCAAAAGTCTCCTTTTCTCTCTCCCTAGGATCCCCTTGAAATCTGTCGATAAAGTGATAATCATCGCCCTTTATAACATCAACTAGGCCTATTTCTTCAGCTGACTTACAGCCACCCATTCCTATGCTTGCGCCCTTTGGTATTAAATCCAAAGCTAGCTTTAAAGCCTCATCTTTGTCAGCAGCAATGTAGCTGGTCATATTGCGTTTTTCCAAAGCTTTTGCACTTTCCTGTAAAAGCTTTTCATTTCTCATTTTAACGATTTCGTTCATATTATCACGTCCTTTGATTCCACTTTAATTACCTTCTTAAAGTCCTCAAAACTCATTTCAACCTGCATACCTATTTCGCCAGCGCTGAAATATATTTTTTCAAAATCCTCTGCACAGCTATCGATGAAAGTTGGAAACTGCTTTTTCATACCTATTGGTGAGCATCCTCCATGTATATAACCTGTTAAAGGCAATAGCTCCTTGGATTTTATCATCTCAATAGATTTCTCGCCAGCCGCTTTTGCAGCCTTCTTTAAATCCAGTTCTTCGTCAACAGGCACCATATAGACATAGTGGTTTCCGCTTTTCCCCACAGTAACCAAAGTCTTGAAAACCCTTTCAATATCTTGGTTTTGAGCACGAGCCACTTCGCTTCCCGACAAGCCCTGAGCATTTTCCAATTGAAATAAAGTGTATGGAATCTTCTTTTGATCCAAACTGCGAATTACATTGGTCTTCTTCATTAAATGTACTCACCCCACTTGCTCAAATCTTCTAAAATAGGCATAAGGCTGGCCGATTTATTTGTTATGGAATACTCGACTCTAATTGGAACTTCAGAGTACTCCTTACGTTCTATTAAACCGTCCCGTTCTAATTCTTTTAAAGCTTTTGCCAAAACAGTATTGGACACCCCATCCAACTTGCGTCTAAGCTGGTTATATCTAATTGGTGACTCCTTATCTATGGAACAAAGAATCTGTATTTTCCACTTTCCACCTATAATGTCCATGGCCCTGTTCAAAGGACACTTTTCTAGGCAAGGGCAATCATAATGAGCGTTCATATTTCCTCCTAAGTAAGCATTTGCTTACTATGTAATAAAAAACTGCGTTCTTGTTTTTTTGTTTCAATAAGCGTATACTTATTATATCACAAAAATAGACTAAGTACTAAAATATTACTTAATATTCGTACTATATAAATAGGAGGTATTATGAATTATCTTTTACAGGGTTTTCTTCTTGGCTTGGCTTATGTAGCACCTATAGGAACCCAAAATATGTTCGTAATTAATACGGCACTTACAAGACCGAGAAAGATGGTTTGGATTACCGCTTTTATCGTATTCTTCTTCGATATAAGCTTGGCCGCAATATGCTTCTTCGGAGCAGGCGCCATTATTAGCTCAAACCCAATACTAGAGATGATCATTGTTGGAATCGGTGCTCTTGTAGTAATTTACATAGGTATATCCCTAGTTCGCTCTAAGGATACTATGGAAAGCACTGAGGAGATTACAATTCCAATTACAAAAATCATTACTACAGCATGCGTTGTAACATGGTTTAATCCACAAGCAATCATTGATGGTTCAATGCTTTTAGGCACATATAGAGCTACTCTTCCAGGAGATGCAGGCATCTTCTTCATCATCGGAGTTTGCCTAGCAAGCGGAATCTGGTGGTTTGGAATGTCAACAATCGTTAACTTGGTTAGAGCTAAAATCAATGATAAGATTCTTAGAATTATCAATATCGTATGCGGTATTGTCATCATATTCTACGGATGCAAGCTAGGAGTACAATTCATTGATTTCTTCAAGGAAATCGTACTATCATAGTAATCAAAAACTGACCC
>JAKSSL010000022.1 GCA_024403115.1 Clostridia bacterium | reverse complement strand
AAAAGCCCTGCAAATGCAGGGCTTTTGATTTGAAAGTCCATTGACTATCTCTTTGAGAATTGGCTTGCTCTTCTAGCTTTCTTAAGACCGTATTTCTTACGTTCTTTCATTCTTGGGTCTCTAGTTAAGAAACCTGCTGCCTTTAATGGAGCTCTGTAAGCTTCATTGTCAGCTACGCATAAAGCTCTAGCAATACCATGTCTAAGAGCACCAGCTTGACCTGTGAATCCACCACCGTTTACAGTAGCGATTACGTCGAACTTGCCAACACAATCAGCAACTTCGAAAGGTCTCTTTGCTTCTCTTGAAACGATTTCCATTGGGAAGTATTCTTCCAACGGTTTGTTGTTTACTGTGATTACTCCAGTACCAGGGATTAATCTAACTCTAGCAACTGAAGATTTTCTTCTTCCTGTACCTTGATATTGTACCTTAGCCATTTGTTATTCCTCCCTTTCCTAGAATTCTAAAGTTTCTGGCTTTTGTGCAGCATGTGCATGTTCTGGTCCAGCATAAACTTTTAACTTCTTAAACATTTGTCTACCTAGTCTGCCCTTAGGAAGCATTCCCTTTACAGCATGTCTGATGATTTCTTCAGGCTTTGCAGCTTGTAAATCCTTGAATGCTACTTCCTTTAAGCCACCTGGGTAACCAGTGTGATGCTTATAGATTTTGTCTTCTCTCTTCTTGCCAGTTACGTTAACCTTATCAGCATTGATGATGATTACATAGTCACCACAATCAACGTGAGGTGTGTAAATTGGCTTGTTCTTTCCTCTAAGTACCATTGCTACTTGAGCAGCAAGTCTACCTAAAGTCTTTCCTTCTGCGTCTACAACGTACCACTTGCGTTCTACGTCTGCAGGCTTTGCAATGTAAGATTTCATTTAATGTCCTTTCCGCCTACTTAGATCCCTTACATAAGATCGTTTTCGACTTTGTCTACTGAGATTCCATTGGAATCGCTTTCGATTAACCCTGAACACCATTGTTCAAGGCTCGAGGTCAAACGGTAAACCCTGTGCCTCTATACTTTTACGCAACTGCGCAAAAGCACCTATTAAGTATATAACCAAACGCTTGCAATTGCAAGCTTTTTTTGATATTTTTACAAGCTTTTTATGATTTCATAGATTTCATCGGCACTCTTTGCGATAAAGTCTGCTTTATATACCTCATCTTCTTCATCCATGTTGGCCACAGACCACTCTACCAATATGGTACTAGCTCCCGCATTATTGCCACAGCCAATATCATATTTGCTGTCGCCAATCATAACAGCATCTTCAGCCTTGGCCCCCATCTTATCCAAAAGCATATACATTGGTCTTGGATCAGGTTTATGAATATCTGTATCATCAAAAGTTACATTGTACTTTATATACTGATCCAACTGGAAGTTTTCAAGGTACATGCACAAAGATTTCCTGTTTCTAGAAGTAAGTATGCCTATCTCGTATCCATCCTTATAAAGCTTTTGCACCAACTCATCCATGCCGTCAAACAGTTCCAAATACTCATCTGCAACCTCGTATTGATAGCTGTGATAAATGTCCTTGACGTATTCTAGGTCTAAATCAGGAAACAGTCTGCTTATTGAATAGTCCAAAGTCTCCCCAAAAGTCCCATAGATAGTCTCCAAGTCCATCTCATGGCCTAGAATCTTTTTGAAAGTATGTTGCCAAGAATTCACGATTAAATTGTTTGTATTCATCAATGTTCCATCGAAATCAAATACAATTGCTTTTTTCATTATAGTCCTTTCATTGTAAGACCAACACGCATTTTGTCTCGGTCTATGGAAATAATCTTTACCTTTACAGTATCTCCTACGGCAACCACCTCCATAGGATGTTTGATATATTTATCGCTAAGTTGGGAAATGTGTACCAGTCCGTCATTTTTAACGCCTATGTCTACAAAAGCGCCAAAGTCAACAACATTTCTAACTGTACCTGTCATTTCCATGTCGATTTTCAAATCGTCAAAGCTTCTTACATCGTTTCTAAATACTACTGCTGGAGCATCGTCTCTTGGGTCACGAGCTGGCTTTTCCATTTCCTTGACTATGTCTTCCAAGGTCATTTCGCCAACGCCTAGCTCCGCGGCCATCTTCTTGATGCCGTCGCCCAGCTTTTTAACTCCGTAAGTAAGCTTGATTCTATTTTCAATGTCTTTTGCTCCGCCATTGGAAATCTCAGCCTTATCAATTCCTAGCTTTGCAAGCATTGCCTCGCAAGCCTCATAGGATTCAGGGTGGACTGAAGTTCCATCCAAAGGATTGTCTCCGTCTGCAATTCGCATAAAGCCGGCACATTGTTCATATGCTTTTGGTCCTAGCTTGGCAACCTTTAACAATTCCTTACGGTTATTAAACTTTCCCGCTTCTTCTCTATATGCGACTATATTCTTGGCGATGTTCATATTGACACCGGAAATATATGACAATAGAGATGGTGAGGCTGTATTCAAATCAACGCCAACGCTGTTTACAGTATCTTCAACTACATTGGCTAAAGCTTCGTCCAAAGCTTTTTGATTAATATCATGTTGATATTGTCCTACACCTATGGATTTTGGTGAAATCTTAACCAACTCTGCAAGAGGATCTTGAAGTCTTCTTCCCAAAGACATGGCACCTCTTGTAGTTACATCCAAATCTGGATATTCCTCGCTGGCAAGTTTCGATGCGGAATATACGGAAGCCCCCGCTTCGTTTACAATAGTATATTGAATGTCTAGATTATTCTTTTTAAGGAAATTAGACACAACTTCTTCAGTCTCACGGCTGGCTGTTCCGTTGCCGATAACTATAACGTTGATTTTGAACTTTTCTATGGCTTTTGCCAAAACGCGTTCAGTGCCTTCAACATCATTTTTAGGCTCTGTAGGATAAATAGTTGTGTAAGCTAACAACTTTCCATATTCATTTAGAATTGCCACCTTACAGCCTGTTCTAAAGCCAGGGTCAATGGCAATAATACGCTTTCCCTTTACTGGTGGAACCATTAACAGATTCTTAGTATTCTTTGCGAAAACTTTTATAGCGTCTTCCTCCGCTTTCTCAGTAAGCATATTTCTCATTTCACGTTCCACGGAAGGAGCGATCAGACGCTTATATGAATCTGCAACAGTATTCTTTAATATTTCTACAAAAGCACCTTTTCTGTCCTTTATAAGCTGGGACTCGATGTAGCTTATAATATCATCAACAGGAGCTTCGATTTTGACTTTTAAAGCCTTTTCTTTCTCACCACGGTTAATAGCCAAAACTCTGTGATTTGCAATCTTTTTAATGCCTTCTGCAAACTCATAGTACATGTCGTAAACAGTGCTGTTTTCCTTGTCAACAGCTTCGGAAGTAACCACTCCGTGTTCTTCTGTTAGTCTTCTTATTTCCTTGATGTATTCAGGATCATCTGCAATTTGTTCTGCAATGATATCCATTGCTCCTTGAATTGCAGCTTCCTCATTTTCAACCTCTTCATTGACGAAGTCCTTAGCAAGCACCATTGGATCTTCCTTGGATTCTTGTTCCCAGAAAATCTTTGCAAGTGGCTCCAAGCCTCTTTCCTTGGCCTTGCTAGCACGAGTTGCTTTCTTTTGCTTGAAAGGCTTGTATAAGTCTTCTACCCTTTGCAAAACTTCTGCCTTCAGGATTTCTTCTTTCAAATCATCTGTCAGCTTTCCCTGCTCATCAATTAGTTTAATAACTTCTTCTTTCCTAGTTTCCAGATTTCTAAGATAGTTTAATCTCTCATCTAAGTCACGCAATACATCGTCTGTAAGACCGCCTGTGGCTTCTTTACGATAACGTGAAATAAAAGGAATAGTATTCCCATCATCGATTAAATTTACAGTAGCTTCAACCTGTGAAAGTCTTATTCTAAATTCTGCTGCTAGTTTTTCGTTAATATTCATTCTAATTTCCCTGCTTTAATTTCTCGTTTATAAATAAATCAATATCTCCGTCCATAACCTTGTCCACATTGGAATTCTCTGCTCCAGTGCGATGATCTTTTACCAGTGTATATGGTTGGAAAACATAGGAACGAATTTGGTTACCCCAAGTGTTAAGGCCGAAGTCGCCCTTGATTTCCTTTATGTTCTCCTTATGTTCTTCTTCCTTGATTTCCATCAATTTAGAAATCAGGATTTTCATAGCTGTTTCCCTGTTTTGAATTTGGCTTCT
This sequence comes from Clostridia bacterium, assembly GCA_024403115.1. GTDB lineage: Bacteria > Bacillota > Clostridia > Peptostreptococcales > Anaerovoracaceae > JAKSSK01. The sequence continues at coordinate 10,871 of JAKSSL010000022.1, read as the reverse complement.
CTCGTTTTGACATGTGACAACTATATTTGTTGGCAAGTGAGTAATTCTTACTGCCGAATCAGTGGTATTAACGTGCTGTCCACCTGCTCCGCTGGAGCGATATGTGTCAATCTTCAAATCCTCACTAGGAATATCCAGCTCTAAATCATCTTCGATTTCAGGAATAACTTCAACTCCTGCAAAAGATGTCTGACGTTTTCCTGCCGCATTAAAAGGCGAAATTCTCACCAAACGATGAACTCCTTTTTCCGCTTTTAAAAAGCCGTAAGCGTACTCTCCCTCTATGCGCAAAGTGGCTGATTTTATGCCCGCTTCAGTGTCATCCTGATAATCAAGAACGCTGACACCATAGCCCTTAGCTTGAGCCCAACGATTGTACATTCTAAACAACATGCTGGTCCAATCCATGGCGTCAACTCCACCTGTACCTGCATGAAGGGATAAGATAGCATTGCAATGATCATATTTTCCCGAAAGCAAAGTCCTTACGCTCAAAGCGTCCAAAGCCTGTGTCGCTTCCTCATAATCAGAAATTATGCTTGCACCGCTCTCGTCATCATCCAGCTCAATTGCCATATCGATTAACTCTGGCAAGATGGAAAAGCTGTTATGAATGTCCTCATATTCCGCCAGCTTAGTTTCCATCGCCTTTTTATCTTTCATTTTTTTCTGAGCTTCTTCAGGATTATCCCAAAATCCTGGGACTTCCATCTCCTTGTTTGCCCTGTCAATCTCCTCTTTTAGATAAGGCAGGTCAAAGAGAACCTCCAATTCTCTCAAGCTCATCAAGCTTAGCCGGCTGTTCTTGTTTTATTCTTTCTAAATCTAATAAAGTCTCCATTTTTACCTCTTCTTCAAAAGTCCACCAACCAAAACATAGTAGGATGGTTCCTTGCCCTCTGAAAGCCACTCCAATTCTATTCCCATCAATCGGCTTAGAGTTCTTCCAACATCAGCGCCCATAGCTTCCAAGGAATAGCGAATGTCTTCTGGCTTGATGCACTTCTTACCATTTTGCCTTTGGCATGCCACCTGTGGCAGCCCATCCTTGGTAAAGCTTTTTGCTCCACATTCTGTACAACAGGAAGCAAATATTGCCCTGCTGTTAGTTGTTTCAGCTTCCAGCTGAGAAATTTTCTTTCCCAGTTCATCCTTCTTGGAAATCACATCCCTTTGATCAATATAATCAAACTTTATGGCATGAAGTTCTAATTCATCATAGGCTTCCCATATATCCATTGGATCAAAGTCAAAAGGTGGACATGTCCATATTCTTCCATAGTTGGGGCAAGCCTTGCACCACTCTAAAGTTTGCTCATAATTCACAAAGCTTTCTATGTATTCTTTGGTAGAAATTGTCTTTGAAAAATATTCAACCATACTTTATATATTATACAATATTTCCTCATAAATTGCCATTGACTCCCCATTAAAAACCCGCCACTATTTTCATAGTAGCGGGCTTAATTATTGCTATTCGTTTTTACCAGCGTTTAGGTCCTTGTTCATACAGCAGTTTTTGTATTTCTTACCGCTGCCACATGGACATGGATCGTTACGGCCAATCTTTGGTCCTTCACGGCGTACAGTTTCTTGTACCACTTCACGTTCAGGCACTTGGGCAGGCTTTGGAGCATTTTGTTCTCTTACAAATTCTTTCTCATCAAAGTCTTCCTTCTTAGCTGCCGCACGGCGAACCATGTTTCTTCTTTGTGTTCCTGTATTGATTGTTACATTGAAGCAATACTTAACTGTATCTTCCATAATAGTTCCAATCATTTCATCGAACATATCAGAACCTTCATTTGTATATGCTACAACTGGGTCTTGTTGACCGATGGCACGAAGTCCGATACCGTTCTTCAATTGATCCATGGCGTCGATGTGATCCATCCAGTTTGTATCTACGATTCTAAGCATGATCATGCGCTCAACTTCACGCATTCTTTCTGAACCAACTTCGGCTTCCTTTGCATCATACAAAGCTTCGAAAATCTCGTAAGTCTTTGCCTTTAAGCTTTCTTCATCCAAAGCCATAATTTCATCTTCAGTGAAATGATATCCTGTGAAGCCTTCATATAGCTTGTTTAATCTAGCTTCCAAAGTCTTGAAATCCCATTCCTCAGGATACTTGCTTTCAAAGACGATCGGTTCAATGATTGAATCCAAAAGACCGTGTAACATATTCATAATATCGTCCTTTAGATCTTCTCCCATCAAAACCTTACGACGGTCTTTGTAGATAGTTTCTCTTTGCTTATTCATAACGTTATCGTATTGCAATACATAACGTCTAATACCGTAGTTTCTGCCTTCAACCTTCTTTTGAGCATTTTCAATGGACTTTGTAAGCATTTTAGCCTCGATGGCTTCGCCCTCTTCAACGCCCATTCTTTCTACAACTTTGTGCATTCTATCTCCACCGAATAGACGCATTAACTCGTCTTCTAGAGAAATGAAGAATTGAGTTTGACCTGGGTCTCCTTGACGTCCTGCACGACCTCTCAATTGGTTATCAATACGACGAGATTCGTGTCTTTCAGTACCTATGATGCATAATCCGCCCAAAGCTTTAACTTGCTCTTGTTCAGGCTTTCTTTCCTCTGTGAACTTAGCCAAAAGTTCCTTGTAAACCTTACGAGCATTGTTCATTTCCTCATCATCGGATTTATTAACTGAGTCTGCGAAAGAAATTTGTTCAGCAGTAAAGCCTTCTTTTCTCATTTCCTTCTTAGCTTCAAATTCAGGGTTTCCGCCCAAGATAATATCGGTACCACGGCCTGCCATATTTGTTGCAATTGTAACTTGTCCAAGTCTTCCTGCTTCTGCAACGATTTCAGCTTCTTGTTCGTGGTGCTTTGCATTCAAGACATTATGCTTGATTCCGCGTTTCTTTAAAAGCAAGCTTATTTTCTCTGAATTCTCAATGGAAATTGTACCAACCAAAACTGGCTGACCTGTTTCGTGTGCCTCATAAACCCTGTCAACTATAGCTTGGAATTTGCCCTTTTCAGTTGAGTATACTGAATCTTCAAGGTCATTTCTAGCAATAGGTTTATTTGTTGGAATTACTACAACGTCCATGTTGTAGATTTCCATGAATTCTTCTTCTTCAGTCTTAGCTGTACCTGTCATACCTGCCAGCTTGTCGTACATTCTGAAGTAGTTTTGTAAAGTTATTGTTGCAAGAGTCTTGGATTCTGAACCAACTTGTACTCTTTCCTTTGCTTCAATAGCTTGATGTAAACCGTTTGAATATCTACGTCCGAACATTAGACGGCCTGTAAATTCGTCTACGATGATAATTTCCCCATCTTTTACTACGTAGTCTATGTCTCTCTTCATCATATTGCGTGCTTTTAAAGCCTGCAATACGTGATGGTTGATTTCCATATTTTCAGGATCTGAGAAGTTTTCAACGTGGAAGAAAGCTTCGCACTTTTCAACACCTTCTTCTGTAAGTGAGATTTGTTTCTCCTTCTCTTCCATAGTGAAATCCAGCTCTGGAGTCAAAGTAGTTACAAATCTGTCCGCAGTCTTGTACATATCTGTGGAATCATCCCCTTGTCCTGAAATGATAAGAGGAGTTCTAGCTTCATCCACTAGTATTGAGTCGACTTCGTCGATGATTGCATAATGAAGTTCTCTTTGTGTAAGCTCTTCTCTGTATATAACCATGTTGTCACGCAAATAATCGAAACCAAATTCGTTGTTAGTTCCGTATGTAATATCTGCGTTATATGCGGCTTTTCTTTCCTCATCTTCTACACCGTGAATTACACAGCCAACGCTAAGTCCAAGGAAGCTGTAAAGCTTACCCATCCATTCAGCGTCACGCTTTGCCAAGTAATCATTTACAGTGATAACATGAACGCCCCTGCCTTCCAAAGCATTCAAATATGCTGGTAAAGTTGCAACTAAAGTCTTACCTTCACCAGTTTTCATTTCAGCGATTCTTCCTTGATGAAGAACTATACCGCCTATAATTTGAACTCTAAAGTGTTTCATGCCCAGTGCTCTGGCTGCACCTTCTCTACATACTGCAAAAGCCTCTGGCAAAATATCATCCAGGCTTTCACCATTGGCAAGTCTCTCTTTAAATTCAACAGTCTTAGCTCTAAGCTCATCATCGCTTAAAGCTTGCATGCTCTCATCTAAAGCATCTACCAAATCGGCAATTTTTGACACCTTTTTAATTTCTTTTTCGTTTAAATCCCCAAAGATTTTTTCTGCTAAACTCATACTTTACCCTCCTGTTACTCTTCGTCCTGTACATAATTTTCTGGATCCAAATGAGTAATCTTCACTTTAATCTCTTTTGCCCTTCTATCGTCCGCTTTTGTAACGTGACATGTAAATTTTGTATTTTCTATTGTATTCTCAAAGCTGTCGCCAACTTTTGGCAATTTGTCCAAGCTCATTACAACCCATCCGTTTACTGTGTTTACATCCATCTCCACGTCTAGGCCAAAATAGTCCATAACCTTTTCAATATTGGCTGAACAGTTGATTCTATATGAACCATCTTGAGTCTTTACGATATCTTGGTTTGCTTCCATATCGTGTTCGTCATAGATTTCACCAACAAGCTCTTCAACTATATCTTCAATGGTTACAATACCATCTGTTCCACCGTACTCATCGACTATAACAGCCATGTGAGTTTTTTGTGCCTGCAATTTCTTCAAAAGCAGACTGGCGCTCATTGAACCCGGTGCAAAAACAACAGCCGAAAGATAATCCTCAATCTTGCCCTCCTTATGATATACAAAATTGTGGAAATCCTTTTGGTTAAGAACACCTATAATATCATCAAGGTCATCTTCATAAACTGGAAGTCTGGAATAACCTGTTTCAAGGAATAGCTTAGCTATTTCCTCTTCATCCTCATCGCTTTCAATGGCCACCATCTCAACTCTAGGAGTAAGTACATCCCATGCCTCCAAGTCGTTAAACTCGATGGCATTTTGAATTAACTCGGATTGATTTTCATCAATTGATCCCTCATTTTCAGCAACTTCAACTATTGTGATCAATTCATCTTCTGTAAAAGCTGCGCTTCTGTTGAACTTGAATATCTTAGCCAATAGCTTTTTCCAAGCGCCGAAAATAAAATTGATTGGAGTTAATACTATTATGAAGAATCTTATAATCTTGCATGTTGCCATAACAAAACGCTCTGCATTTTCCTTGGCCAAACTCTTTGGTGAAACTTCTCCGAAAACCAATACTACAAGTGTAATAACTACTGTAGATATAGTTGCGCCATATTCGCCGTAAAGTTTTACAAATAGAACTGTGGAAACTGCAGTCATGCAAATATTCACTATATTGTTTCCTACTAAAATTGTGGATAATAGCTCATCGTAATTCTCTAAAAGCTTTTGCACTGCCATTGCCTTCTTGTTTCCGTCATTAGCCAAATTCTTAATTCTAATGTTGTTTACGGAAGTAAAAGCAGTCTCTGTAGCTGAGAAATATGCCGATAAAACTAATAATATTAAAATGCATAATACCGATGGAAAAATATCAATATCCATGTGTTTTATTTCCTCCTAATAATCAATATATTATACAATATTTTCCTTTATAAATAAAGTTTTTCATGCTATAATTCAGCTATGAAATATTTGAAAGAAGTGGATTCCACAAATGAATATTTAAAAAGAAATCCCAATGAAGATTTCCTAATTGCCGAATATCAAAGGGAGGGCAAAGGTCGCTTGGGAAGAAGCTTCTATTCCCCAGCCCAAAGAGGACTATATATGTCCTTTTCAAAGGAGGCAAAGTCAGATGAGCCTGCAACAATAATTGCCGCTTTAGCCGTGTGTAAGGTCTTCCCAGAGCTTGAAATCAAATGGGTCAACGATCTAATCTTAAATGGTAAAAAAGCTGGCGGCATACTGTGCGAGCTTGTGGACGATCGCTTTATTATCGGCATCGGTCTAAACCTAGTCGGCGAAGATTTCCCCGATTTTGCTGATGGCCGTGTAAAAGCTAATGAAGCCACATCCCTTGGCTTAGAAAATATAAATGAAGCCAAGCTAATAGAACTTGGCAATGAAATTCGAAATGCATATTTTGAGATACTCAATTCTTGTCCCAATATCATAGATGAGTACAGCTCAAAATGTTCAAGTATAGGCTGTGACATAGCCGTCTACGATAACTATGCTAGCCAAAACTATCGCCTAGGCCATTCCTTAGGCATAGGAGAAAATGGAGGCCTCATAGTCGACTTTGATGGTACCATTGAGGTCTTAAACGCAGGTGAAATCACCATTAGAAATAAGGATTAAAAAATGGAGCGATGCTCCATTTTTGTTTGTTTAAATGTCATGATGTCCGCCAGTTTTTTCAATGACAAACTCATGCACTTCGCCTATGTCCATTCCTAAGGCTATGGCCAATTCACCATAAAACAGTTTCTCGGCCTGGCCAAGATAATTTAAATCAGTAGTGCTAAGCTGCTTTCCTGTGGATTCAGCATTAATACGCTTCCTATTAATAATTTTCAGCACTTCGATTAAATCATCCAAATTAATAGAACTAATTTTGCTAGCTAAAGCATTCTTAATATCATAAGGTCTGTGCAGGTTTACATCTCTTATTGGTACATCTGGAATATGCATAATTACTTCCATTGCCTCATCAGCGGTCATTACTGGACGCAATTGATCAGTCATGCCCAACGGCACAAAAATAGTACCTCTATCAAAGACAGGCTCGATAGTATAAAACTCATCGTCCATACCGCTGTCTTCCACTGGCCCTATTTCTAAAATTTTGCATACCCCTCTCTTAGAATAGACTATGTAGTCTCCAACCTTATACATAATTGTCCTTTCTTAAGAATATGACTCTACTTGTGCCTTTATTATATCACAGATTTACTATTTTGCATACTCTACGGCAATTTTCGATGCAAGTCTTGCATTGTTATATGCCAATTGTAGGTTGGATTTTAAAGCCACACCATCAGTGTAATCCTTAATGTGTGCAAGAAGATATGGAGTTGTGTGCTTGCCTCTGATTCCATCCTTTTCAGCGGAGTCCAAAGCTTTTGTAATAACCTCTTCCATCTCGTAGAAATCAAGTTCGTGTTCCTCAGGAATAGGATTTGCAACGATTGCTCCACCCTTAAGGCCAAGCTCCCACTTTGTCTTCATAATCTTAGCAATGATTTCTGGATTTGGAGCATTGTAGTCAACGCCGTATCCGCTCTTTCTGCAGTAGAAAGCAGGGAAATCATCTGTATCATATCCGATAACAGGAACGCCAACAGTTTCCAAATATTCCAAAGTTAAGCCTATATCCAATATGGATTTTGCACCTGCGCAAATTACACAAACTTGAGTATCTGCTAATTCTTCCAAATCGGCAGAAATATCCATAGTCACTTCTGCACCTCTATGAACGCCACCGATTCCACCTGTAGCAAAGAATCTGATGCCTGCCATTTCAGCGATCATCATTGTAGTTGCAACAGTAGTTGCACCCACCTTGCCTGTAGCAAGATATACAGCAACGTCTCTACGGCTTACCTTTCCAACGTTCTCACCACGGCACATCAATTCTAGTTCATCAGCATTTAGACCCACCTTAAGTTTTCCATCAATAATTGCTGTAGTTGCTGGGATTGCGCCTTCAGCTCTTACGATTTCCTCAACCTTGTGAGCAAATTCAAGATTTTCTGGATATGGTAATCCATGGCTTAAAATTGTGGATTCCAAAGCAACAACTGCTTTACCAGAATCCAAAGCTTCTTTTATCTCAGGAGCAACACTTAAATACTTTTCTACGTCTACCATTTTACTCTCCTTTATTTTCCTTAATTATATCTAACAACAATTCCTCTGAAATATTGGGATTTATTGTTCTTTCACTACCAACCGCTGCAGCGCCTGCTGCCAAAGCGTAATCCAATGTTTTATCGATATCAAAATCATGGGCAAAAGCATACTCTACGGCAGCCGCAAAAGAATCTCCAGCGCCAGTAGCGTTTACCATCTTAATATTCTTAAAAGCCCTCTTAATACAAAGGCCACTATTATCATAGTATTCCGCGCCCAAAGAGCCACGGCTTACAAATACTCGTTTCACACCTCTATCTAACAAAACTTGTGCCGCTTTTGCAAAGTCCTCTTCACAGCGAATTTCCACATCTGTTAAAGCTTCAAGCTCAAGCTCATTAGGCTTAATAGTGTGTATTCTTCCAACGTAAGGTTTAATCCTTTTGGCATATCCTATTGAAACCGGATCGCAGAAAACAGGTACCCCCGCTTCCTCACAAAGATCCAGAACTTTTTCAATTTGTCCATCATTTAGGCAAGGGTCAATTGTAACTAGCTTTGCACCTTTGATAATGCCCGCTTTTGCTTCCAAATGAGATAGAGGCATTTCATTGATAACGCTCATATCCGATAAAGCAACGAACATATCACCATCGTCATTCAAAACAGAAATATATGAGGATGATGGGTGATTTTTGGCATAATAGCTGTGTTCTATGCCTATGTTCTCCGCCTTGCAATCTTCAACAATTTTCTCACCGAAAACATCATCTCCTATAGATGATATTAATTGCACATTCTCTCCAAGTCGAGATAAGTTTTCCAGAACATTTCTAGTCACTCCGCCTGTGGATTGGGATATGGCACCCCAGTTGGAATTTCTTGTTATAATGGGATATGTACTCTTCCCATGTATGTCTACGTTGGCTGCTCCAACGCCACAAATATATTCTTTATCCATAGTTATATTATATCACAATTTCTTGGCTTTACGCATACATTCTCTACATGTTCCATAGATGATTGAGTCCATACAATTCATTGTAAAACCGTGGTCTTTCATTATATGATCCTGTATCTCATCCATAAAAGAGCAATCAAAATGCTCAACCTTGCCACAGATTTTACATTGAAGGTGAAGATGCTCGTGGCAGTCCTCGTCTAGCTTTGCGAGTTGATACTTCGCCTTGCCACCATTCTCGCTAGCACTAAATTTTATCAGCTTGCCCTGATCCTCCAATTTGTCCAAAAAGCGATAAATGGTTGTTTGGTTAACCTTGTGGCCGTCTTTTTCCAAATGCTCGTTTATGTCAGACACGCTTAAAGCCCTGTCCTCATTGGACTTTAGAAACTCCAATATTCTATTTTTATTATCAGTCTTGTATTCCATTACAATATACCAAAAGCGTCAATTCCTATGCCTGCCAAGCTTGCCAGCACAAGCATAAGTACAATTATATACAGATTTTCCCTCTTGCTCTTGTTCTCTCTCAACAATACTAAAATTCCCACTCCAGCTGAAACCAATAATCCACTGATCATGGACCCTGCAGAAATGGCTCCTTCCAAATAGAACTGTGTGATGGCAACAGATGCTGCGCAGTTTGGAATCAGTCCTATAAAAGCAGCAACTACTGGGCCAAGTACAGGAACTGCATTCATTACAGCTTCAAAATTGTCTGGTCCTATTAGATAAACGGCGATTCCCAAAGCTTCTGTGAAAATGAATATGTAGAATAGAACTCTAATAGTTTTTGCTAAAGCATTTATCCACAATCCGCCTCCGCAGTTGCATCCTGCTGAAAGCTCAAACTCAAATTCCTCATCCTCTTCATCTTGGGCCTTAGCTTTTGCAAAAAGCCTAAGAACTATATCAATGGTAAAGCCTGTGATTACTGCAATTACCACTTTTATAGCAAGGATTTTAATAATAAGCAGAGGATTTACCGCCTCTGAAATCAAAATCGGAAGCATTTCATCAGATGTGGAGAAGAAAATTGAGATAAGTGTTCCCAAAGTGATCAATCTAAAGGCATAAAAATTAGCCCCCATTGCAGAAAATCCGCATTGTGGAATCACACCTATAAGAGCGCCCCATAAAGGACCAGTCTTACCAACATTTAAAATTTTATCTCTCATCTTTGCGCTGGATGCGGCCTCAATTATTCCCATTACCACATATGTGATAAACAAAAAAGGAATAAGCTTCAAACTGTCCAGCAAGCCATCCAATAAAACGTCTAACATGCTTTAGATTATACCATATGGGAGGACGAATTTGCAAGTCATTTGCAAATTCATCATAGCCCTCTCCCCCTCAAATTGCTAAGCCACCATTGATATGATATAATTAAGCCATGATTTATGACACAATTGTAATCGGCGGTGGAGCAAGCGGACTATTCTATTCCGCAAGCGATTCCGCTCCCGGTAACAAATTAATATTGGAAAAAGGAAAGCACTTTGGTCAAAAGCTTCTCCTTAGCGCCCAGGGGCAATGCAATATAACTCATGCAGGCTCCATCAAAGACTTCATTGATTTTTACGGCGATAAGGGAAAAACCATTCGTAGCATCCTGTACAAGCACAGCAATCTTGAGCTGATGGAGTTTATTGAATCCAGAGGATTGAAACTGCAAACTCGAGCTGGAGGCAAAGTCTTCCCTCGCAGTATGAGTGCCAAAGATGTGCTAAAGGTTCTACTTGATGCGACAAAGGAAAATGGCTATGAGATGAAGACTTTATGCCAAGTCTCCTCCATTGACCCAGAATCCAAAACCGTAATTGTGGAAAGCCAAGGCAATGAGTATACATACTCATATAAAAAGCTCATTATTGCAACAGGCGGTGCCACTTATCCTATGACTGGATCCGATGGAAACTTTGCAGATGTTTTGTGCAAAGATTTAGGCGTGGATAACATAGATTTCCGCCCTGCCCTAGTTCCTTTAAAAGTGGACAAATATCCCTATGGGGAACTGACTGGAGTAAGCATTGATAAAGCTCTTTGTTCAATTGGCAAAAATCAAGTCCAAGGGCCTCTCCTTTTCACTCACAAGGATTTAAGCGGTCCTTCAA
>JAKSSL010000021.1 GCA_024403115.1 Clostridia bacterium | reverse complement strand
GCGATGGAAACATCGTAATGGATTCCGAAGAAGAATCAATTGGAATGGGACTTCCAGAGGAAGTTCAAGATGAGGAAGGTATCTTAACAAATGATGGTACAGTAATCTATGGGGCAACACAAGATGTATCAGTTGCAGTACAAGTTGGCGAAGAAGAACTGGGTGGTACAACATGCGAGTTCACAAGAGCCTTAGTAACAATTGATAATGCAGATGCTCCAAAAGAGTACTCATTCAAATTTGATTTGCCTGAAGGTTACAAACTAATAACAGACAAAGAGTATTGAGAAAAGTATGCAACAGAAGAAGAACAAGAATGGTATAACAGTTTAGGTGAAGGCTTTGTTAATGAGTTATATGTTCTTGATGCAGATAATCAAATAGTACAAACTATTGATCCTGCATGGGCAAAAGATGCCAATGAAAATGATGTAGACACATACTATGAAATCAAAGGGGATGAATTAGTACAAGTTGTAAACTTTGATGAAGATACTGCATTTCCAGTTGTGGCAGATCCGACAACAAAAGCACCTAAGAAACAAATTTTTTACTTAACAAAAGCGCAGGTGCATATTGGAACAGAACACGCTACATTTGGTTCAGTTGGTAATATATTAGTTAACGCCTCAGGCTTTGGAATTGGTGCGTTAAATGGCGTCATAGCAGGTTCTTCCGTTACCGTAGGTTTAGCGAACGGTGGTCTAATCGTAGTGTGGACATCAGCTTTAGGTATTTATGAGAAATATAAACAAAGCACGTATAAGGATTACTATACACAAATGAAAAAATACAAGTATTTAAAAGTAACTTATACTTGGAATTGGCACAATGGCGGTAAAAATTCTTCATGGGTACGTAAATCAACGCCTACATACACGCTAACTAATAATTTGCCTAAAAAGTAACTAATAGTAAGAAATATTAGTAAAGGAGAATAATTATGTTAAAGTATTTTAAATCATATTGTAAGCACCCTGCCTCTTGGTTTCTTGCAATTGCTCTTATAATTAATTGTATTGTAATTTCAGGATTTAATGATTTCAAAATAGAGATGTTACTATATGCGCCAATAGTTTACTTTGGTTTTTTCTTTGTTTATGTTTTAGAACAAAAACGCAATGAAAAAAATGCTAAAGAAAGTGATGACGCAGGTAACGGCAAAAGCTCAGAAAAACCTGATGACGAAAAAAAGGATTAATCATGTTAAAGTATTTAAAATCGTATTATACGCACTTTAGTGGTTGGATTACGACAATTATTATAATAGTGTTTTTTATTACACTATCTGGAAAAAATGATTTCAAACCAGAACTGTTATTATTTGCACCCGTAATCTATGTCCTAGCATTTTTGGCTTACGTAAGAGAACAAAAACAAGCTGAAAAAGATAATGACAAAAGCTCCGGGAAACCTGATGACGAAAAACAGGATTAATCCGGTTGATACATTTAAACAAAAAAGGGAAGTAGTTAACTACTTCCCTTTTTTTTTAATTTATGCTTCTAAATACACCTTTGACTTTACCAGCGATCTTTACATTATCAACGATAATAGGTTTCATGCTGGAATTTTCAGGTTGAAGTCTGATGTGATCATCTTCCTTGTAGAAAGTCTTGACAGTTGCTTCGCTTTCAAATCCATCCACTATGGCAACTACGATTTCGCCATTGTTTGCTGAGTTTGCTTCTTCAACAATTAGATAATCTCCGTCCATAATGCCGACTTCCTTCATGCTCTCGCCGTGAACTTGTAGCATGAAATTGGATCCTTTTCCTGCAAACATTGATGGAACTGGAATATTGTCCTCAATATTTTCGCTAGCCAAAATAGGAGTGCCTGCAGCGATTCTACCAACTAGAGGAAGCATAGCGATGTCTTTCTCTGATGAGATATTAAAATCTGCTTTGCTTACATTTGAACCATTAATGGAATTGCCATCAGCATCTCTTTTGACTACTAAAGCACGAGGCTTTGAAGGGTCCTTTTTAAGATAACCCAGTTTAACCAAAGTTGCTATATCCTTGTGAGCTGTGGATGTTGAGCTGATACTCAATGAATCACAAATTTCACGGATAGTAGGTGGATAACCGTGCTTTTCAATATTATTTATTAAGAATTTCAATATTGCCTTTTGTCTATTATTTAAATCTGCCATTTTTCTATACCTCACTAGGCACATTATATCAAACAAATGTTCGTTTGTAAACATATGTTCGTGAAAATTTGTTCTTTTTAAAAAAGTTTTTTCTAATAGCTTCAATCTTTATTTTATTCTCCATTAGTGGTATAATTTATAGTATGAAGAGAATATTGACTATACAAGATTTTTCATGTTTGGGAAAGTGCTCAGCAAGTGTTGCCCTTCCAGTAATTTCAGCCATGGGTATTGAAACTGTTGTTTTACCATCGGCTATTTTATCGAGCCACACAGCTTTTCCTAGCTTTGAAAAAGTAGATACAGCGGATATGATATCACGCTTTGTGAAACATTGGGAATCAGAAAAGCTTCATTTTGACGGAATCTATATAGCCTATTTGGGTAGTATAGAGGCTATTCAAGTGGCAAATGAGATTATTGATATCTATGCCGATGAGGATACTTTTGTAATGATAGACCCAGTGCTAGGTGATGAAGGATGCCTTTATACAGGCTTCGATGATAATTACAAAGAAGAAATTATGAAGCTTTGCAAGCGTGCAGACCTTATAACACCTAATTTTACAGAAGCCTTGCTAATGGTAGGGGAAGATGTAAGTATTTTAAATACTTTGAAGAAGTCTGACCATTTTGAGGAAGTGCTTTTGGAAAAGATGAAAGCACAAGGCTTTGACAGAGCAGTTATTACCAGCGTAGATCGTCGTGGCGACTGCGATGATGAGATTTCTATCTTGGCTTACGATAAAAAGACAAGCTATCATATAACTCATGAGAAGCTAAACATATTATTCCCTGGAACAGGGGACCTTTTCTCAAGCACACTTTTTGGTGCTTTAATTAATGGAAAGTCTATGGGAAGGGCCATGGAAATCGCATATAAGTTTATTTTAAAAGCAATCAAGATTACTTTGGAGGAAAAGAATCACAATTGGTATGGTGTGAATTTTGAAAAAGCTATACCTTATTTGTTAGACTTAATAAATAGATGAGAGAAAAACTAGTTGAAAAAATACATAATACTTTAGAAAACAGTTCCCTTGTTGTTAAGCTGGTTTTGGCTTTTACAACATTCTTGTGGTCATTAACATACATTTGGAATAACGACATTGCATACATGTCAATTAGCGTGCCAAACTATTTGTTCTTAAGATATTCCATATGCACAGTTCTGTTGCTACTAATGTATGGCAAAGAATTAAAACACGTTACTAGCAAAAATGTTTTACACACAGTGATAATCGGACTATGCCTTTTGGTAGTTGCAGTGGTTCAGGTTATAGCTGCTCTATATACCACTCCTGGGAACTTGGCATTTATCATTTCTGCCTATGTTATCTTAGTACCAGTAGCTTCCCTTATATTCTTAAAGCATAAAGCTAGCAAGAAGGTTTGGATAGCTATGCTAATTTGCGTAATCGGCTTGTATGTAATCAATGTAAAGCCGGGAGAAAGCATGGACTTTAACTTCGGTAATTTCTTAGCTATTTTCGGCGCAATCGCTTTGGCAATTGAAATTGTACTTGTAAATGTGGCTTCAGAAGAGGGGGCTTCCGTAGGTACAATTAATATCATTCCTAATGTGGTATGTGCACTGGGCGGATTGATTTGGTCCTGTATTGACGGTGGCTTTGATTTCTCGGCTGTAGACTTTTGGAGTCTAAACCCAATTTATTTGATCGCAATTATCGGATCATTTTTACCAGGAATCAGTCAGGCTTATTGCCAACAACACATCAATCCAAATACAGCTTCAATCATTTATTCCTTGGAGTCTGTAATGACCTGCTTTATATCCATATTTATGGGATATGATACTATAAGTTTCGGCCTAATAGCTGGTGGTTCTTTAATCACAGGAGCCATCCTATTTATGGAAATTGACTTTTCATTTTTGAAGAAAAAACATTAAATTATAGCCATAGAAATATGGCTATTTTTTTATGCTTTTCAAGGGAGAAAAAACTTTGTATTTTTATGTGTTTTAAGCCTTTTCAGGTTTGACAATTGAAGGAAATAGGAATATTATATATTTGGGTATCTGTGTATACAATATACGGATTTTTTAACTGATAATATTTAAAGGAGGTAAACTCATGACCGAAAAGAAAAATGAGTATTTGCAAGAAGATATGATAGTCATGGTTCTTTGCAACGGTTGCAGTGCCGGAAAAGAAAGACTAGCTGGTTCAGGTATGTCCTGCGAGGACGCTGACAAAGCTGGTGCTATGGACGGCGAATGCAAGAACGGTTGCTTTGGATTAGGCAGTTGTATTGACTCTTGTAAAGAAGGAGCTATGTCTCTGGTTGATGGAAAAATCGTCATTGACCCTGACAAATGTAACGGATGCATGGATTGCTTGGAAGCTTGTCCAAGACATTTGATTAAAGAAGTTCCTAGAGAAGCAACTAATTTCATTCTATGTTCAAATGAATTAGAAGAAGATGATGTAAGAGAAATTTGCATCAACGGTTGTCTAGGCTGTGAAGATTGTGCAAAAGCATGTCCTAAGGATGCTATCACAATTGTTAATAACCATGCAGTTATCGATTACAGCAAGTGTGAAGGCTGTGTAACTTGCACAGTAACTTGCAAGAGAAAAATTATTGTAGATACTTTCCATGACCTTGCAAAGGAAAAGAACGAAGTAGCTTTCGTACATTGCAGAGGTGGAGAGAAGACAAATAAATCATTCCAAGAGAAATATCAGACTTGTCAAGAAGCAAAAGATAATCTTATGAAACAAGTTCAAGCAGGAAATATTCCTACAGATCAATGTTTCTTTGCTTGCCGTGGATTGGGAGACTGCAAGGCTGTTTGCAGATATGATGCGATTTCAATTGTAAACGGCGTAGCTTATGTTGACCCTGATTTATGCGTTGGTTGTAAAGAATGCACTTTCCATTGTCCAATGGAAATCATCGAAGTCGGACCTTACAAGGGCAGAAAGCATGTTGCTTGTTCTTCCCAAGCTCCTGAAGAGGATGTAAGAAAAGTTTGCGACGTAGGTTGTATTGGCTGTGGAGACTGCGAGAGAAACTGTCCAAATGATGCAATTCATGTTGTAGATGGAAAGGCAGTAGTTGACTCTGATAAATGCTTAAACTGCGGAGTATGCACATACATGTGCTCACGTGGTTGTATTGCTGAAAAGGTAGTTAACGAATATACTTACCTTCAAAACGAAGCTTTAGAAGCTAGGGAAGGAGTTGAGGAAGATGATTAAGAGAAAATTAAAGACTATGGATGGTAACGGAGCTGCCGCTCACGTTGCTTATGCTTTCTCAGAAGTATCATGTATTTATCCTATCACTCCATCATCCCCAATGGCTGAAAACATGGATGAATGGACAGCCGATGATAGAAGAAATATATTTGGCGAACAAGTAAAGATTATAGAAATGGAATCAGAAGCAGGAGCTGCTGGTGCAGTTCATGGTGCAATTACTGCAGGTGCTTATACAACTACATTCACAGCATCACAAGGTTTATTGTTAATGATTCCAAATATGTACAAGCTTGCAGGTGAACAAACTCCAACAGTTTTCCACGTTGCTGCTCGTGCGATTTCAACACATGCACTTTCAATTTTTGGCGATCACTCAGACGTTATGGGTTGCCGTCAAACTGGATTTGCAATGCTATGTTCAAACTCAGTTCAAGAATCAATGGACCTTGCTGCAGTTGCTCATTTGGCAACTATTGCAGGCAAATTGCCTATGGTTCACTTCTTTGATGGATTTAGAACATCACATGAATTCCAAAAAATCGAATATTGGGATTATGACACTTTAAAAGAAATGGTTGACTGGGATGCTGTAAAGAGATACAAGGAGAGTGTAATTCATCCAACTCATCCTCATAGCAAGGGCTCAGCAGAACAACCAGAAGTATTCTTCCAACACAGAGAAGCTTCAAACACTGCATATAACGAAACAGCTGACATCGTTGAAAAATATATGGACATGGTAAATGAAAAGATTGGTACAAACTACAAGCTATTCAATTACTATGGTGCAAAAGATGCTACAGAAGTTATTATTGCAATGGGTTCAGTTTGTGAAGCAGCAGAAGAATTAATTGATTACCTTAACAAACAAGGTAAGAAGGTTGGTTTGGTTAAGTGCCATCTATATAGACCATTTGCTGCAGATAGACTAATCGCTGCAATTCCTGAAACTGTAAAGAAGATTGCTGTTCTAGACAGAACTAAGGAGCCAGGTGGTGTTGGTGAACCTTTATACTTAGATGTAGTTACAGCTTTAAAAGGCTCAAAGTTCAATGATGTAACTGTCGTAGGTGGACGTTATGGACTTGGTTCAAAGGATACTCAACCTGGAGACATTTTAGCTGTATACCAAAACTTATGGTCAGATGAACCTAAGAACAACTTTACTATTTCAATCAATGATGATGTAACTAACTTATCACTTCCAACAACTGAACATCCAGATGTTGCAGATCCTTCAACAGTGGCTTGCAAGTTCTGGGGATTAGGTGCTGATGGTACAGTTGGTGCTAACAAGAACTCAGTAAAGATTATCGGAGACCATACTGATAAGAAAGTACAAGCTTACTTCCAATATGACTCAAAGAAGTCAGGTGGTGTTACAATTTCCCACTTGAGATTTGGAGATAAGCCTATTAGATCAACATATTATGTAAATCAAGCAGACTTTGTTGCTTGCCATTCCGCAGCATATATTGAGAAATATGACATGGTTCAAGATGTTAAACCAGGTGGATATTTCTTGTTAAACTGCAGCTGGAGTGATGCAGAATTGGAAGAAAATCTTCCTGCAAAGGTAAAGAGATACATCGCTGAGAACGATGTAAACTTCTATACTTGCGATGCTGTAAAGTATGCTAAGGAAATAGGTCTTGGAGCTCGTAGAACAAATACTATTCTTCAAGCAGCTTTCTTTAAGCTTGCAAACATTATTCCTATTGAAGAAGCAGTTAAATTCATGAAGGAAGCGGCTACAAAGACTTATGCTAAGAAGGGTAAAAACATTGTAGATATGAACATCGCAGCTATCGATGCTGGCCTTGATCATATTCATAAAGTAAAAGTTCCTCTAGCTTGGAAGACAGCGGTTGATAAGAACGAAAAGCCAAAACTAGTTGGAAGAGACCAAGCTCAAACAGATTATCTAAATGATATTTTGGCTCCAACAACAGCAATGGCAGGAGATTCAATCCCTGTTTCCAAGTTTATGACTACTGCAGATGGTTCAGTACCTGCAGGTACTGCTGC
Source organism: Clostridia bacterium (assembly GCA_024403115.1). Classification (GTDB taxonomy): domain Bacteria; phylum Bacillota; class Clostridia; order Peptostreptococcales; family Anaerovoracaceae; genus JAKSSK01. The sequence continues at coordinate 7,959 of JAKSSL010000021.1, read as the reverse complement.
TTTTGAAAAGCGTGGTATCGCAGCCGATGTTCCAGCTTGGAATTGCAAGAACTGTATGCAATGTAACTGGTGTTCAGCCGTTTGTCCACATGGCGCTATTAGACCATTCATCTTAACAGAAGAAGAAGCTATGGAAGCAATGGCAAATGGTGAGCAAGTTACTAAGATGAAGGGAACAAAGGACAAGTACTTTGCAATCAGAATTTCAGTTCTTGACTGTACAGGTTGCGGTTCATGTGCGGAGGTTTGCCCATCCAGAAAGAAAGCTTTGGAAATGGTTGTTGCTACAAAAGCAGAATTTGATAGACAAGAACAATTCGACAAGGCATTTGAAATGGCAACAGGCAGACCAGCTCCATTTGATGAGTCAACTGTAAAGGGATCACAATACTTACAACCATTACTAGAATTCTCAGGCGCATGTCCTGGTTGTGGTGAATCACCATATGCTAAACTTGCTACTCAATTGTTCGGACGCAGAATGTACATTGCAAATGCTACAGGATGTTCATCAATTTGGGGATGCTCAGCTCCATCAGCTCCATACACTATGAACGCTGAAGGAAGAGGACCTGCATGGGCTAACTCATTGTTTGAAGATAATGCTGAATTCGGTTTAGGTATGGCTACTTCAATGAGAGCTCGTAGAAATGAAATGAAGTCAAATGTTGAAAAGCTTGCTCAAGAATCAACAGGTGATTTGAAGGCAAAGGCTGAGGCATGGCTTGCAAATATGAACGATGCTGAATTGTCTGAAAAGACAGGCGATGAATTAGTAAGCGCTTGCGAAAATGCAAATGGCGAATTTGCAAAGTATGTAGTTGATAATAAGGATATGCTTATGAAACCATCAATGTGGATCTTCGGTGGTGACGGTTGGGCATATGATATCGGTTACGGTGGATTAGACCACGTTCTTGCAAGCGGTGAAAACGTTAACGTATGCGTATTCGATACAGAAGTTTACTCAAATACTGGTGGTCAAGCTTCAAAGGCAACTCCAATTGGTGCCGTTGCAAAGTTTGCTGCTAATGGTAAGGCTGTAAAGAAGAAGGATTTGGCTCAAATTGCCATGTCATATGGATACATTTATGTAGCACAAGTTGCTATGGGTGCTAACCCTGACCAAACATTACAAGCATTTAGAGAAGCTGAAGCTTATGATGGTCCATCACTAATCATTTGCTATGCTCCTTGTATTAACCACGGCGTAAAGGCTGGTATGAACAAGGCTATGCTTGAAATGAAGAAGGCTGTAAGAGCAGGATATTGGAATCTATTGAGATACAATCCAACTCTTGAAGCTGAAGGAAAGAACCCTCTATCAATCGATTCACAAGTTCCTAGTGAAAGCTATCATGATTTCATCGAAGGTGAAGTTAGATACAACTCATTAGAGCTTAAGTTCCCAGACAGAGCTAAGGAATTGTTTGGAAAGGCAGAGGATGCCGCAATCGAAAGATATGACAAACTTGTAAATCAAAAGAAGAGTTTTGACGACAGACTAAAAAAGTAGTCAAGGCTTAGAAAGTTTGTAAAGAAGGAGGAGTTCGTTATGATTAACGTTAAACAAGATAGAAATCCGATGCCAGAATTAGAAGCTGACGTCAGAAATAAAAACTTTTTAGAAGTTGAAACTGGCTACACAGAAGAAATGGCAATTAACGAAGCAATGCGTTGCCTAAAGTGTAGAAATAAACCTTGTGTTGAGGCTTGCCCAGTTCACAACAACATTCCTGAATTTATTGCAAAGGTTGCAGAAGGCGATTACTTTGCTGCTAGAGAAATTTTATCAGAAACAACTTGTCTTCCAGCTGTTTGCGGACGTGTTTGCCCTCAGGAAAAACAATGTGAAGGAAGCTGCACTAGAGGATTCCAAGGTTTGGATCATGCCGTTGGCATAGGAAGAATTGAAAGATTCGTTGCAGATTGGTGCAGAGAACACGAAGAGCATAAGAATGAAGATGCTCCAGTTTCACACAAAGGCCCTAAGGTTGCCGTTATAGGTTCAGGCCCTGCTGGTATCGCTTGCGCAGGAGATTTGTTACAAAAGTCATACAATGTAACTATTTTCGAAAGCATGCATAGAGCTGGTGGAGTTTTAGCTTATGGAATTCCACAATTCCGTCTTCCAAAGGACATAGTTGATGGAGAAATTGAAGGACTTGTAAAGAAGGGCGTAAAATTCGTTCAAAACGTTGAAATCGGTGTTGATAAGACTATTGATGACTTGCTAGAAAAAGATGGATTTGAAGCAATTTTCATCGGAACAGGTGCAGGAGTTCATAGACTTATGGGCATTCGTGGAGAAGAATTGGAAGGAGTTTGGGCTGCTGAAGAATATTTGGCAAATGTAAACTTTAACAAGGCTTATGGCGAAAAACTAGAAGTTCCACAAGCAAAGCACATCGTTGTAGTTGGCGGTGGTAATGTTGCTATGGATGCTTGCAGAACTGCAAAGCGTATGGGTGCAGACACTGTTACAGTAGTTTACCGTCGTTCAGAAAAAGAAATGCCTGCTCGTCCATTAGAATTGAGTCATGCAAAAGCAGAAGGCGTTGAGTTTATGTACTTAACAAATCCTGTTGGATTCAAAGCTGATGCAGATGGCAAGCTAGCACAAGTTGAATGTGTAACAATGGAACTTGGAGAACCAGATGAATCTGGACGTCGTACACCAATGCCAATTGAAGGATCAAACTTTGTTTTACAAGCTGACCTAGTTCTAATGGCTTTAGGTTCAGATGTTAACCAAGTAATCGTTGAAACTGCAACAGGTGTAGAAGCTAACGACAAGGGACAAATTATTGCCGATGAAAAAGCTGCAACTACAAAGGAAAATGTATTTGCTGGCGGAGATGCAGTAACTGGTGCGGCAACAGTTATTAAAGCTATGGGAGCAGGTCGTCTTGCTGCAAAGAGCATTGACGAATACTTCAACAAATAGCACAAATATTAATATTATCAGTTTTTGGCGGGTCTTTATGGCCCGCTTTTTATATGGTATAATGTTAGGGTAAGGAGAATGAAAATGAACTATATGGATTTTGTCTTTGACAATGATAGAGATATTGCTGAGGAAAAAGCTCAGCTTAGAAGCTTGATAAAGGAACGCTTTGAAAATCTGGATCAATATTATTTGTCAAAAGCTGATAAAGAAATAGAAAACTATATTTGCAATTTAAAAGCATACAAGCAGGCTGGCACCGTACTTCTTTTTGCAAGCACAAAGGGCGAACCTGAAACTGGTGGAATCATTGCTGATGCTCTTGAAAGAAAGAAGAGAGTTGCAATGCCTAGATGCTTAGAAAATGGGGAAATGGAAGCCGTTTTAATCAAATCTAAGGATGATTTAGTTCCTGGAAAATATGGAATTTTGGAGCCCAAGGAGGGCCTTCCTGTAATTCCTAAGGAGGAGATAAAGTTTGCTTTAATTCCTTGTGTAACTTGCGATGATGAAGGAAACCGTTTGGGTCATGGTGAGGGCTATTATGACAGATTTTTAGAAGACACAGTATTCTTCACTTGCATGATTTGTTATTGCAAGCTTATGACAAATGACATCCCTGTAGATGAACATGATCACCCTATAGATTTGGTGGTATATGACGATGAGGAAATAGATGCAGAAAGTCTGTTTATGATGCAATGCTAATAAAAAAAGCGATATCTAATTTGATATCGCTTTTTAAATGCTTTTATACTGTTAAAGTGGATGCTTTACCACTTACCTTGAAGGATATGTTATTACCCGACAAGTATACATTCAAGACTAGGCCGATGGCCATCATATTTGAAAGTATGGATGAGCCTCCATTACTGATAAATGGAAGGGTGATACCTGTTACAGGCATAATGCCCATAGTCATTGCAATGTTTTCAAATACTTGGAAAATGAACATTCCTAGGATACCAACTACGATTAGAGCACCTGTATCATCGCCAGTAAAGTTAATCATTCTAGCGATTCTATAAAGCAGGAATGCAAATAGAAGTATTGTTAAAGCACCACCGATAAATCCTAATTCTTCGCCTATTACGGAGAATATAAAGTCGGATTTTTGAACTGGTATAAAATCAAGGGACTTTTGTGATCCTTGGAACAGGCCTTTGCCGAAGAATCCTCCAGAACCTATTGCAATCTTGGATTGCCATACTTGGAAATTACCTTCCAAGGACAAATTATCAGGGTGAAGGAAGGCTTCGATTCTAACCTTTTGATAATCGGCCATAAACTTATATGCAACTGGAATTGCAAGGGCGATTATTAGGAAGAACTTTGCCAAAACTCTGTAGCTGACACCTGCAAGGAAAAGCATGGCCAACCAAATAGCTGCGAATACCAATGCGCTTCCCAAGTCTTCTTTTAGGACTATCAGGATAATTGGTGCTGCCACAGCGCCTGCTTTTAAAAGCCCTTTGAAATCGTGCAAATCATTTCTGTGCTTTGCAAAATACATAGCCATAATTAGTATGAACAGTATTTTTACAAATTCTGATGGCTGAATAGTGGTAAGTCCTGGAATTTTAATCCATGCTCTTGAACCGAATTGATCAACACCAAGGCCTGGAATATATACTGTAAGCAGTAATACTATAGCGGCAAGGTACAACCATTTTTCTGTGCCTTTTAAAGCCGTATAACTGAACTTGTTCATAATGAAGATTACGACAAATCCCAGCACATAACTGGCGGCCTGTACAACGAATTCTCTGGTAAGAACGAAAGCACCGTCATAGTCAGTACTTTCAATCATTGTAAGACTGAGCGCAGCCAGTAAAAATACTGATATAAATATCCACTTGTCAACAAAAAACAAACGTTTTAAATAATTCAACATAGCACTAATATAATACCACTTTTTTCTTCAAATTTCCACTTTAAATTTTCCACATTTTGTAGTATAATCTATATGGATATTATGAAATATTACTGCTAGGCCTTTTGGCCAATAGATTTTCATATAATAAACTTAATAAGGAGGAATCAAATGTCAACAGGAATTTGGATTGCTATTATTGTTGCAGTTGCAATTATAGGTGTTCTGTTTGGCTATATATATAGAAAAAATGTCGGTGAGAGAACTATCGGCAGTGCAGAACAACAAGCAAAGAACTTAATTTTAGACGCAGAAAAAAAGGCAGAAACTATCAAAAAAGAATTGACTTTGGAAGCCAAAGAAGAAGCTCATGCAATACGCAACGAAGTTGATAAAGAAATATCAAATCGTCGTAATGAGATGCAAAAGGCGGAAAACAGATTAATTCAAAAAGAGGAAACTCTAGACCGCAAGATTGAAGCGGCAGAAAAGAGAGAAGAAAACCTAGCTCGCAAAGAGCAAAGCTTAAATGATAAGCACGCAGTCCTTGATCAAAAGACCAAGGAAATCCTAACTGAACTTGAAAGAGTTTCAGGTATGTCAGTAGATGAGGCAAAGGAATTGCTTCTAGCAAATACTGAAAAAGAAGTAAGACACGAAACAGCTGTAATGATTAAGGAAATGGAAACTAGAGCCAAAGAAGAGGCTGAAAAGAACGCCAAGGAAATCATTACAGGAGCTATTCAAAGATGTGCAGCAGACCATGTTGCAGAAAGTACAGTTTCAGTAGTAGAACTTCCAAATGATGATATGAAGGGTCGTATCATCGGTCGTGAAGGTAGAAATATTAGAGCTATTGAAACTTTAACAGGAGTAGACTTAATCATTGACGATACTCCAGAAGCAGTTATCGTATCAGGATTTGATCCTGTACGTAGAGAAATCGCAAGACTTGCTCTAGAAAAATTGATTACAGATGGTAGAATTCACCCAGCTAGAATTGAAGAAATGGTCAACAAGGCTGATCGTGAAGTAAACAATATCATCAAAGAAGAAGGCGAACAAGCTACATTCGAAGTTGGAATTTACAATTTACATCCAGAATTAGTTAAACTTCTTGGTAGATTAAAATATAGAACTTCATATGGACAAAATGTTTTGAAGCACTCAATCGAGGTTGCTCAATTGGCTGGACTTATGGCTAGCGAATTAGGCTTTGATGAGAAATTGGCAAAGCGTGCTGGTTTGCTTCATGATATAGGCAAGGCTTTAGACCATGAACAAGAAGGTACTCACGTTGACATCGGTATTGAGGTACTTCGTAAGTACAAGGAAAGCGAAGCAGTTATTGATGCAATGGCAGCTCACCATGGTGATTATGAAGCTAAGACTGCAGAAGCAGTTTTAATTGCAGCAGCCGATGCTTTATCAGCAGCTAGACCTGGAGCTCGTAGAGAAACTCTAGAAAGCTACATCAAGAGACTTCAAAGCTTGGAAGAAATTGCAAATACTACTGAAGGTGTTGAAAAGTCTTACGCTATTCAAGCCGGAAGAGAGATTAGAATCATTGCAAAGCCTGAAGAGGTTAACGATGATGAAATCGTATTGCTAGCTCGTGATATTTCAAAGAAGATCGAATCAGAACTTCAATATCCTGGACAAATCAAGGTTAACGTTGTTCGTGAAACACGTGCCATTGATTATGCAAAATAGAATGATTAAGGAAGCTAGATTCTAGCTTCCTTTACTTATTTAGGAGTTAAAATGATATATTTAGACAACAGTTCTACAACTAAACCTTATGATGAAGTCTGCAAGAAAATGGCGGAAGCTTTATCCTTGAATTGGGGGAATCCTTCATCACTTCACAAGCTGGGTTTTACGGCTGAAAAGGAGCTTAAGGAGGCTCGCAAAATTATTGCAGACACTTTGGGAAAGAATCCAGAGGAGATATATTTTACTTCAGGTGGCACTGAGGCGGACAACATGTTTATTCAGGGCATGGCTTATGCAAAAGCTAGAAGCGGATTAAGTTTGATAACTTCCAATGTTGAACATCCTGCCGCTTTGGAAGCTTTTAAAACCCTAGATGCTGAAAGAGATGGCTTCAAGGTGACTTACTTGCCAGTCGATAATAGATGTATGCTAAGTCGTGATGCTTTTATAGAAGCCCTAAACCCTGACACCACTGTAATATCGGTAATGTGTGTCAACAACGAAAGCGGAGTTATTTTCCCAATTAATGAAATGGCGAAAATAGTTAAGGAATATAACCAAGCTAATGGAACAAATATAATGCTTCACACTGATGCGGTGCAAGCTTATGGCAAGCTTGATGTGGAAAATCTGAAGGTGGATGCCATGTCAATTAGTAGCCACAAGATTCATGGACCAAAGGGCGTGGGAGCTTTGTACATGGCCAAAAACGCTCATCTGATTCCAATACTCTATGGAGGCGGACAAGAGAAGAACGTGCGCCCTGGCACAGAAAACATGCCTGGAATTATTGGCTTCGGAGAAGCTGCCAAAATTCTACACAGGGATTTTGAGGAGAACGGCAAGAAGATGGCGACAGTAAGAAATTATTTGCTTGCTGGTATCAAGTCTGAAATCAAGGATATTATTATCAATTCTCCTGAAGAGGTGAGAAGGGATGCATCAAAGCTTGGTTTCGACGACTACTATTCTGTTCCATCAGTTTTAAATGTTAGTTTCCTTGGAACGAGGGGTGAGGTGCTACTTCACACTCTTGAACAGGATGACATATACATTTCCACAGGAAGCGCTTGCTCTTCCAACAAAAGCGGAGACAGCCACGTGCTTCAAGCTATGGGCCTTAATCACAAGGAAATTGAGGGAGCACTTCGTTTCAGTTTTAACGAATTCAACACTACTGAAGAAATGGATATTGTGCTTGACAAGTTAAAAGCAGCAGTTTCAAAGTTCAGAAAGCTAGGCAGCTTTAGATAGGACAAAACGATGACCAAAGGTCATCGTTTTTTTTATATTTGTATGATCTAACGGAGCATTTTTCATCTAGCCGACGAAGTTTCAAGGGTTCCAGCCGTCGGAGATGAAAAATGTGGGCCATTTGTAGCATGAGATAGGAAGATTTTTCATTCACCCGACGAAGTTTCAA
>JAKSSL010000020.1 GCA_024403115.1 Clostridia bacterium | reverse complement strand
GGGCCATTTGTAGCATGAGATAGGAAGATTTTTCATTCACCCGACGAAGTTTCAAGGGTTCTAGCGGTCGGAGATGAAAAATCCCACCGCATTTGTATGATCCAGCGGAGCATTTTTCATCTGCTCGACGAAGTTCCAACGGTTCCAGCCGTCGGAGATGAAAAATGTGGCCCATTTGTAGCAAGGGATAGGAAGATTTTTCATCTGGCCGACGAAGTTTCAACGGTTTCAGGCGTCGGAGATGAAAAATCCCACTGCATTTGTATGATCTAGCGGAGCATTTTTCATCTGGCCGACGAAGTTTCAACGGTTCCAGCGGTCGGAGATGAAAAATGGCCATCTCATATTGAAAATCTGCTGAAAATATGCCATAATTAAGGTGTGAATAGTCGTTCACGAGAAAGGCGATGGCAAGGCCATCCAAATTGACACAAATGTATCAGAAATTAGATGAAAATACAATTCAAACTCTACTTGATACAGGCATTTCTGAGTTTGCGAAGAAGGGCTTGGAAAAGGCTAATATTAGGGACATAGCGAAGAAGGCAGACCTTAGCGTGGGAGTAATATACAAGTATTACGGTGACAAGGATTCCTTCTTTTTGGCATGTGTGGAGCATTCTTTAAAGCTTTTGGAGAATGTAATCACAGAGGTTTTGGATAAGAACCTGGATGCAGTGGACACCATGGATGCTTTGGTAGAGAAACTGATTGACGAAGCCGATAAGCACAAGAACTACTATCTCATGTATCACGAGATAACTTCCTCTAGCTGCAGGAAATACGCAAAGGAATTGGCTTTTAAAATCGAAGAAAGCACAGCTAAGCTTTATTCTGCTTTAATAGAAAAAGCCCAAGGGGCAGGAATAGTAAAAGCAGAAGGGGATCCTAGAATCTTTGCTTTCTATTTCGATAATATGTTAATGATGCTACAGTTCTCTTTAACTTGCGACTATTATAAAGAGAGAACAAAAATATATTGGGGCGAAGCAGGATTAGATGAAAAAGTAAAAGAAGAGATTAGAGAAACTTTTGTTACTTTTATGCGAAACGCATTAGGAATTGAGGTGTAAGTCATGTATGTAATAGCTTACGACATTGGTACCACAGGTCTAAAAGCCTGCTTGATTACAATCGAGGATAAGGTGGAGCTTGTGGCAGGAGAATATGCCACTTACGGTCTATACATTCTCGAAAATGGAGGCGCAGAGCAAGACACTGAAGAGTGGTGGCAAGCAATGTGCAAAACTACAAAAGCTCTCCTTGAAAAAACAGGAGTGAAGGCTTCAGAAATTGAAGGAATCTCTTTCTGCTCCCAAATGCAAGGCTTAGTTCTAGTTGACAAAGATGGCAAGGCTTTAAGAAAGCCAATGAGCTATATGGATCAAAGAGCTAGCGAAATAATGAAAAAGACTGAGAACTATGGAATTACTGTTTCAGATGTAAACATTAAGATTCTGCTTAGAAGTCTTTTGGAAACAAGAGCTGCATCCACTAGCGTTAAGGATCCTTTGTGGAAGTACAAATGGGTTCAAGCCAACGAGCCAGAGGTATATGAAAAGACATATAAATGGCTGGATGTAAAGGAATATCTAATTTGCAGATTGACAGGCAAGTTTGTTATGACACCAGACTCAGCTTATTCAACTTTCCTTTACAAGACTCAAGGTGGAAAAGCGGAGTGGAGCAAGAAACTTTGCAAGATATATGGCGTAAACTATGACCATTTGCCAGAAGTTATTCCTTGTACAGCAGTTGCAGGGGAATTACTTGAAGGACCAGCTTCAGAGCTTGGACTTGTGCCAGGCATTAAGGTTTACGGAAGTGGCGGAGATGCTACTTTAATAGGCGTAGGCGCAGGAGCAACTGAGATAGGTGAAACTCATCTATACTGGGGAACATCTGGCTGGGTTGAAACTGTTATTGATAAACAGGTAGTGGACATTAATGCAATGATTGCAGGTATAGTTGGAGCTGAAGAGGATAAATACAACTATTTCGCTGAAATGGAAACTGCAGGAAAGTGCTTTGAATGGGTTAAGGATCATCTAGTATTAGACGAAATCAATATCTATATGGAAAAGCACAATATTACAGAATCCAAGGAAAATGAATTCGAAAGCTTGTACGATTACATGTCTCATGTTATCAACGAGGTTGAGGCTGGTTGCAATGGAATAATCTTTGCACCTTGGCTTCACGGCAACAGATGTCCTTTCGAGGATCCAAAGTCTGCAGGGATGTTCTTTAACATTCAAATCGATACTAAAAAGCGTGAAATGCTTCGTGCTGTAATTGAAGGCATATGCTTCCATCTAAAGTGGATGCTGGAATGTCAGGACAAGAAGATTAAGACTAGCGATACCATTCGTTTCGTCGGCGGTGGTGCTCTGTCAGATGTGACATGTCAAATTTTGGCAGACATTACAGGAAGAACTGTGGAAACAGTGGATAACACTAAGGACGCAGGAGCTATAGGCGCAGCAGTTCTAATCGCTGTTGGCTGTGGCAAGCTGGATAATTTAGGACAAGCTAAGGATATTATTAAACTTGATAAAGTGTATAAGCCAAACTTAGAGCACAAGGATGTATACGATAGAAATTATCAAGTTTTCAAGAATTTATATAAGAGCAATAAGAAGAATTTTGAAATGTTAAACAGTTAGGAGGTAAGGATGGAAGAAAAGATTTTAAGAGAACAGATTACATCCACAGGGGTAGAATTACTTCAAGATGGTTTGGTTGCTAGAACTTGGGGTAATGTAAGCGCAAGATTAGATGAGAAAAGATTTTTAATTTCACCTAGTGGCTTGGACTATAAACAGACTAAGCCAGAAGACCTAGCTTTATACAACATGGAAGACGATACATGGGAAGGACCTAGAAAACCTTCCAGCGAAAAGGGCGTACATGGCGCTGCATATGCAATCTTTAAGGATGTGAACTTTGTGATTCATACTCACCAAGCTTATGCGTCAGCCATTAGCGTAGCAGGTTTTGATAAACTTGATATTACTGATGAAGAAAAGGATTTCTTAGGTGGAATTGCTTTGGCAGACTACGGTTTACCTGGTACAGGAAAGCTTAAAAAGGCTGTGAAATCCGCTTTTGAAAAAGGCGCCAAGACTATCTTGATGAAACATCATGGTGCAGTAATATGCGGAGCTTCTAAGGAAGAGGCTTATGCAAAAGCTTTAAAACTTGAAGAAATCTGCAAGCGTAATTGCAAGGGATTGGTAGAAGGGGAAGCTGCGGCTTTGACTCTTGCCAACCAAGGAAAAGAAATCTATGCGTGCTTAGATGATATGGCTCAAATGATTGGAAAGAAGGTTCCTTTGGTTTCAAAGGAAAAGATGGAAGAGGCTTTGAATTCCAAGAACGCTGTATTGGTTAAGGGCATAGGCGCAGAGGTAAATGGCATGGATGAGGATGATACAAAAGCTTTGGAAATATTAGTTGAAAAAGCGGCCATTACTCAAGTTCATGCTAACGCTTTAGGCGTGAATGGTAAATTATCATCTTTGGACTGCTTGATAATGAATTTTGTTTACAAGCAAAAGTATTCAAAGATGAAGGAAAAATAGAGGTGTGAAATGGAAGAAGGAAAGAAGAAAGAAATAATAAGAATACTAAAATTCATCGGATTCTCAGTATCAGCTGGAATTATCGAAATCGGTGTATTCACTTTAATGACTGAATTTTCAGGACTTAGATATTGGCCATGCTATCTTACAGCATTGGTTTGTTCAGTAGTATGGAACTTTACACTTAATAGAAAGTTTACTTTTCAAAGTGCAAACAATGTTCCAAAAGCTATGTTACTAGTATTATGTTTCTACGCTGTATTCACACCTACTACAACAATTTTGGGAGACTATTTAGCAGAAACATTGCTTTGGAACGACTATATTGTAACAGGTATCAATATGGGTCTTAATATCTCAACAGAATACTTATGGGATAGATTCGTAGTATTCCGTAAGACTATAGACACAAACGATGTAGCTCAAAAAGCGGCTGAAAAAGCAGAAAAGGGAGGACAAGAATAATGAGCAATTATGGAATTAGCAGATGGGACGATCCTAAACAAATTAATGATCAATTGAAAGCTTTAACTTCACAACCAATTTGGGAAGTTAATGATGAGTATTATGAAAATGAAATTCTAAAATACTATGATGAAAAGTGCAAAGAGAGTAAGGCTGTTTTTGAAGAATCTCAAAAATATATTCCAGGTGGAGTTCAACACAATCTTGCTTTTAACAAGCCTTTCCCAATGTGTATGGATAGAGCTGAAGGCGCTTATTTATATGACAAGGATGGCAATCAATACATCGACTTCTTACAAGCTGGTGGTCCAACTATCCTAGGAAGCAATTATGCTCCTGTAAGAGAAAAGGTTATGGAATTGCTTAACACTTGTGGACCAGTAACAGGTTTGCTTCACGAATCAGAAATGCTTATTGCTAGAGAAATCAACAAGCATATGCCTAATGTTGAAATGTTTAGAATGCTAGGTTCTGGTACAGAAGCTGTTATGGCATCTCTTAGAATTGCTCGTATTGCAACTGGCAAGAAGAACATCATCAAGATCGGTGGAGCATATCACGGTTGGTCAGACCAAATGGTATATGGTCTAAAGATTCCTGGTAGCAGAAACTTGCTTGAATCACATGGAATCCCTGGTTCATGTTTTGGAAAGACTTATGAAGTAAGACCAAACGATTTAAACATGCTTGAATCAGTATTGAAGAAGAACAAGCTAAAGGGTGGTACAGCAGCAGTTCTACTTGAACCTGTAGGCCCTGAAAGCGGTACTAGACCAGTAGCTCACGACTATAACAAGGGCGTTAGAACTCTATGCGACAAGTACGGTGCTTTACTAATATTCGACGAAGTAGTAACTGGATTTAGAGTAGGCTTAGGCGGTGCTCAAGGATACTTCGACGTTGTTCCTGATCTAACTATTTTCGGTAAAATCGTAGCAGGTGGATATCCTGCAGCAGGTGGTGTAGGCGGTAAAAAGGAATATGCTGGCTTAATGGCAGCTGGACTTGCAACAGGAAAGCACAGAGCTTATGTTGGCGGTACTTTGGCAGCTAATCCACTTTCATGTTTGGCAGGATATACTGCTATTCAAGAAATCGAAAAGACTAACGCTTGCGAAATCGCAGGACAAGCAGGCGACAGATTATGCGACGGTTTGAAAGAACTTATTGCTAAGTATGAATTACCATTCGTAGCTTATAACCAAGGTTCAATTGTTCACTTAGAATGTACTGGTGCTATGAGCTTTGATTTCTCATCACAAAACTTCTTAAAGTCAGCTTTGGGAATCTTAAAGCACAAGGATATGATGTATGTTCGTAAGGACTCAATGGAAAGAATGGGCGCAGCTTACATGGCTAACGGAATTGTAACTTTGGCAGGAAGCCGTCTGTACACTTCTTTGGCAGATACTCCTGAAATCATTGACGAAGCTCTAAATAGATTCGAAAGAGTATTCAAGGAAGTTAGAAAAACTGATAAAGGATTATTAAAGTAATGAACGAAGAAAACATATTAATTGTCAGATGTGGAGAGGTGGCTTTAAAAGGACAAAACAAGCCATACTTTGAGCGTATGCTTTTAGAAAGAATACGCAAGAGACTTTTAAAGGCTGGTTTCACCAAAGAAGTCCACTCCTACAGACACGAAGGCTTAATCTATGTAAAATCACCTAAGGATGTTGATCAAGAAGAGGTGATAAAAGAGGTTTCAAAGGTTTTCGGCGTAGCTTCTGTTAGCCCTGCAGTAGAAGCTGAGAGCAATATGGACAGCATAGGCGAAGAGGCGGTTAAATACATGATGAATTTAATCGAAACTCGTGGAATTAAGACTTTCAAGGTTTTGGGAAAGCGTGCGGACAAAAGTTTCCCTGTAACTTCTCCTGAAATAGGAAGACAAATCGGTGCAAAGATTTTGATCGGATGCAAGGTTTTGAAGGTTGATGTTCACAATCCAGATTGTCTTCTTCACGTGGATGTAAGACACGATGCCACATACATTTACATGGATAAAATTGCAGGTTTCGGAGGCTTGCCTTTGGGAACAAACGGCAAGGGCATGGTGCTTCTTTCTGGAGGAATTGACTCTCCAGTTGCTGCCTGGATGATGGCAAAGCGTGGTATGGAAATTGAAGCGGTACATTTCCACTCATATCCATATACTAGCCAAAGAGCACAGGAAAAGGTTGAAGAACTTGCAAGCATAGTGGCAAGCTATACAGGAAAGTTTAATATGCATGTTATAAATCTTTTACCTATTCAAGAGCAAATTGTACAAAACTGTCCAGAAAATGAGACTACTATTTTGCTGAGACGTTTTATGATGCGTATTGCAGAAAAGGTAGCAGAGCAGACAGACTGTATGATGCTGATCACAGGGGAAGATTTGGGACAGGTAGCCAGCCAAACTGCAGAAGCCTTAGTGGTTACAGATGCTGTTGTTACTAAACCTGTAATGAGACCACTTATTGCAATGGACAAGGTGGACATTATGGATATGGCCAAGGAAATAGGTACTTACGAGAAATCCATTGAGCCATATGAGGACTGTTGCACAGTATTTTTGCCAAAGCATCCAACAACTAAACCTAAGCTTGACAGGATTATTGAATCGGAATCAAAGCTTGATGTTGAGGCTTTAGTAGAGGCTGCTGTAGATAGCCAAGAAATAATACAAATTAAAGCTTAAAATTACTAAAACCCCCTTGAATAAAAGGGGGTTTTGTGGTTTAATATATATGTATGTTATTGTCCAAAATGGATAATTATGTATAGTAGGAAATACGACTCAAATAAATAACACAATAAGGAGTCGTTATTTATAATTTTAAGGAGGCATTTTACATGAATTTTCAACTATCAAAAGAACAAGAATTCACAAGAAAAATGGTAAGAGAATTCGCAACAAACGAAGTTGAACCTCTTGCAGCTGACATCGACAAGGAACACAGATTCCCTGAAGAAACAGTAGCAAAGATGGCTAACTACGGAATGTTAGGAATTCCATTCCCTACTGAATACGGCGGCATGGGTGGAGATCACATCTCATACGCAATCACAGTAGAAGAATTATCAAGAGTATGCGCTTCAACAGGCGTAGTTTGCTCAGCTCATACTTCATTATGCTGCTGGCCAATCTTCAACTGGGGAAACGAAGAACAAAGAAAGAAATATCTTCCTGACCTATTATCAGGTAAGAAGTTAGGTGCTTTCGGTTTAACTGAACCAAACGCTGGTACTGACGCTTCAGGTCAACAAACAAGAGCTGAAAAAGTTGGTGACAAGTGGGTTCTAAACGGAGCTAAGGTATTCATCACAAACGGTGGATATGCAGAAGTATTCGTAGTAATGGCTATGACTGACAAGTCAAAGGGTAACCACGGAATCTCAGCATTTATCGTAGAAAAGTCAGATAAGGGCTTCTCAATTGGTAAGACTGAAGACAAGATGGGTATCTGCGCTTCATCAACTACAGAATTAATCTTCCAAGACTGCGTAATTCCAGAAGACAGACTTCTAGGAAACGTTGGAGATGGATTCAAGGTTGCTATGTCAACTCTAGACGGTGGACGTATCGGTATCGCTTCACAAGCATTAGGTATTGCACAAGGTGCTTTCGACGTAACTGTTGATTACATGAAGTCAAGAAAGCAATTTGGTAAGAAGTTATCACAAATGCAAGCACTTCAATTCCAAATGGCTGACCTTAAGACTAAGATTGAAGCTGCTAGACTATTAGTTTACAGAGCTGCATTCATGAAGGATCAACATGAAAACTACAGCGAAGCTGCTGCAATGGCTAAGTTATTCGCTGCAGAAACAGCAATGGAAGTTACTACTAAGTGCGTTCAATACCACGGTGGTTATGGATACACTAAGGATTATCCAGTAGAAAGAATGATGAGAGACGCTAAGATTACTGAAATCTATGAAGGTACTTCAGAAGCTCAAAGAATGGTAATCGCTGCTCACACATTCAAGAAATAGTATAGAGGGAGGAAATAATTATGGCATTTAATATTATTGTATGCGCAAAGCAAGTTCCTGATACTAACGAAATCAGAATCAATCCTGAAACAGGAACTCTTATCAGAGACGGTGTTCCATCAATCTTAAACAACGATGATAACAACGCTCTAGAAACAGCTTTAGAAATTAAAGATAAATACGACGATGTTGTTGTATCAGTAATCTCAATGGGACCTCCTCAAGCACAAGACATGTTATTTGAATGTGTTGCTAAGGGTGCTGACAGAGGAATCCTTATTTCAGATAGAGCAGTTGGTGGTTCAGATACATGGGCTACATCAAACGCTATCGAAGCAGGTATCAAGAAGTTTGAAAAGGAATTCGGCAAGGTTAACCTAATCTTAGCTGGACGTCAAGCTATCGACGGAGATACTGCTCAAGTAGGTCCACAAATCGCTGAAAAGTTTGGTCTTCCACAAGTTACTTATGTAGAAGAATTCAAGATTTCAGATGACCTTAAGACTGTAAACGTTCACAGACAAATGGAAGATGGATACGAAGAAATCGAAGTTAAGACTCCATGCATGCTTACTTGCATCAAGGAATTAAACGATCCTAGATACATGAACATGAAGGGTATCTTCGGCGAAAAGGAAATCATCATCTGGAACGCAAAGGATATCGAAGTTGACCTTAACAAGGTTGGTCTAGAAGCTTCTCCTACAAACGTATTTAGATCATTTACTCCAGCTCCTAAGGGCAAGGGTGAAATCTTAGAAGGAGATACTGAAAACCAAATCGCTCAAAAATTAATGATCGGCCTAAAGGGCAAGCATGTAATCTAATAAGGAGGAGAATGACAAATGGCAATTAAGATTATAAATGATAAATGTAAAGGTTGTACTATTTGTACAAAGAACTGCCCATTCGACGCTCTTACAATGGAAGGCAAGTTAGCAGTATGTGACGAAGCTAAGTGTACAAACTGTAATGCTTGTGTTGCTAAGTGTCCATTTGAGGCTATCGAAGCAGCTCCTGAACAAGAAGAAGTTGACTTATCAGCTTACAAGCACATTTGGGTATTTGCTGAACAAAGAGAAGGCAAGCTTATGAACGTTGCTCTAGAATTAATCGGAGAAGGTAGAAAGCTAGCTAAGGATATCAGCGAAGATACTGAAGTATGTGCAGTATTAATCGGTGATGGAATCGACCACTTAGCACAAGAATGTTTCGAATATGGTGCTGAAAAGGTTTACATGATTCAAGATCCACTACTAAAGAACTACACTACAGATGCTTACACTAAGGTTATGAAGCAAGCTATCGATGAATACAAGCCAGAAATCGTACTTTACGGTGCTACTCACATTGGTAGAGACTTCGCTCCAAGAATCGCTGCTAGATGCAACACTGGTTTAACAGCTGACTGTACTCACCTTGATGTAAACATTGCTAAGTACATTGAATTCGCTAAGAAGGAAACTACTCTAGATACTTCAACTCTAGATCCTAACTCAAGCGATACAGGTATCAAGCAAACTCGTCCTGCATTCGGTGGTAACCTAATGGCTACTATCATTTGCCCTAGAACTAGACCTCAAATGTCAACAGTTCGTCCAGGCGTAATGCAAAAGAGAGAACCTGAAAAGGGAGCTACTGGCGAAATCGTTACAATCAAGCCAGAAATTAAGGCTGAAGATATCCATATCACTATTAAGAACATCGTTAAGTCAGCTAAGGAATTAGTTTCATTAACTGACGCTGACATCATCTGCTCAGGCGGAAGAGGTTTAGGCGACGCTTCAGGCTTCGAACTAATCGAAAAATTCGCTAAGAAGGTTGGCGGTGTTGTTGGTTCATCAAGAGCATGTGTTGATGCTGGATGGATTGATCATTCACACCAAGTTGGACAAACTGGTACTACTGTAAAGCCTAAGATTTACTTCGCTTGCGGTATTTCAGGTGCTATCCAACACTTAGCTGGTATGCAAACTTCAGATATCATCGTAGCTATCAACAAGGATGCTGATGCTCCTATCTTCGAAGTAGCTGACTTTGGTATCGTTGGCGACCTTTACAAGGTAATTCCTGAAATCATGAAGGAATGGGACAACGCTGAAGCTTTATTTGACGCAGCAAACAAATAATTAGAATGAAAGGCTGATTGGGCGGTAGCTCAATTGCCACCCAATCAACTATAATAGTTGAAAACTCATATTTAATATGATCTTAAAGGCACACTTTGGGTGTGCCTTTTTAGATAAAAATTTAAAAAAATCCTTGAAATGTCAAGATATTTGTGTTAAAATATTTGATGTTCGACAAGTGGATTAATTTCCTCTATTTTCGACCAAGTTGAGAGGTTAGACTTTAGAGCAGATTGATTGTTATGGCGGACCAAAAATTTGAAATTATGAAATTTAACATAGTAATCAATTAGGAGGTTTACTGAAATGTCAAGAAAATGTGAAATCTGCGGAAAAGGTCAAGTTTCCGGTAACAAGGTATCTCACTCAATGAGACACACTAGAAGAAAATGGAATGCAAATATCCAAAATATCAGAATCGTTGAAGAAAACGGTACAGTAAGAAGAGCTAAGGTTTGCACAAACTGCATGAAGTCAGGTAAGGTAAACAGAGCTATCTAATTTTGTAATTAAACTCGCTTTTTATAGCGAGTTTTTTATTTATATATTATAAAGAATATGTTATAATATCATCAAAGAAATTATAAGGAGAAGTTTATGTCAAAAATATATAGAAGAGTCCTATTAAAGGTAAGTGGAGAAGCTTTAGCTGGAGAACAAAAATTCGGAATTAACGAAGAAATGACAAAGAAAGTAGCTCAAGATATTAAGGAGTTGCATGATCACGGCATTGAAACTGCTATCGTTGTTGGCGGTGGTAATTTCTGGAGAGGCCGTACAAGCAAGGACATGGATAGAGCTACAGCAGACTATATGGGAATGCTTGCAACAGTAATGAATGCAATGGCTTTACAAGATGCTTTACTTAGCATTGGCGTAAAAGTTAAGGTTGAGACTGCTATTGAAATGAGAGAAATCGCAGAACCATATGCACGTAGAAAAGCTATTAGCGATTTGGAACATGGCACAGTTGTAATCTTTGGAGCAGGAACAGGAAATCCTTTCTTCTCAACAGATACTGCAGCAGCTCTTCGTGCTACAGAAATTGATGCAGATGTTATTCTACTTGCAAAGAACATTGACGCAGTTTATGACAAGGATCCAGCAATTTATCCAGATGCAAAGAAATTCGATGAACTTACATATATGGATATTATTGATAAGGATTTAAAGGTTATGGACCTTACAGCAGCAACTCTATGTAAGGATAACAATATTAAGATCCACGTTTTTGCTTTGGCAGAAGAAGGAAACTTAATGAGAGCAGTTGAAGGTGAAAAAATAGGAACAATTATAGGATAAACGGAGGAAAAAGCTATGATTGATATTAATTTGATTGAACATAAGATTGATAAAACTATGGAACATCTTGCTGAAGATTTAAACACAGTAAGAGCAGGAAGAGCAAACCCTGCACTATTGGATAAGGTTATGGTTGAATATTACGGTGTACCTACACCTTTAAAGCAATTAGCTAATATTTCAGTGCCTGATCCAAGAACACTTATGATTACACCTTTTGATCCAAAGCTTGTTGGAGAAATCGAAAGAGGAATCAATATGGCAAACATTGGTATTACTCCATCCAACGATGGTAAGGTTGTAAGACTTGGAATTCCTCAATTGACAGAAGAAAGACGTATCGAATTAACTAAGCAAGTTAAGAAGCTTGGTGAGGATGCGAAAGTAGCTATTAGAAATCTTCGTAGAGATAATATTGAACATGCGAAGAAGGCTGAAAAAGCTGGCGAAATGACAGAGGACGAATTATCAAATCTTCTTGATGATATTGAAGAAGTAATCAAGAAGGGCATTGGAAGAGTAGACGAATCAGTTGCTAAGAAGGATAAGGAACTATTAGAAGTATAGGCTTTGGGGCCCTCATATTCGGAAGGGTACGGCTAATATTTTAAAAAATATATGGTCGCACTGCGACCATATTTTGTTATAAGGATATATATTATGTTAGATATGAATAGAATCCCAAAACACATTGCTATCATTATGGATGGCAATGGTAGATGGGCAAAAAAACATAAGGTACCAAGAGTGGCTGGACATAATGCTGGCATGAAATCCATGAAGGAAATCGTAAGACATGCCAGTGATTTAGGTGTTCATGACCTTACAGTTTACGCTTTTTCCACTGAAAACTGGAAGAGAACAGAGGAAGAAATTGGCGGAATTTTCAAACTGATTATTAAATATGTTGATTTAGATTTGGATGAGTTAAATGCTCATAATGTTAAGATGCAAATTCTGGGAGACTACAGTCCACTTCCTAAGGCTTCAATTGAAAAGATTGAGGAAGCTGTGGGAAAGACTAAGGATAACACAGGAATGCGCTTTAACATAGCTCTAAACTATGGTGGCCGTCTTGAAATACTGGAATCAGCAAAGGAACTAGCTAAACAGTACAAGGAAGGGCTAATCAGCTTGGATGATTTTAGCGAGGAGAATTTTGCCAAGTATTTGACAACAGGAGATACAGCGGGAAATCTTGGTGATCCTGATTTAATCATTCGTACTAGTGGCGAAGAGAGACTTTCCAACTTCTTGTTGTGGCAGGCAGCATACAGCGAATTTGTTTTTACTGATGTTTTGTGGCCTGATTTTACACCTGAGGAATTGGAAAAGTGTATTGAAGAATACCAAAGCAGAGATAGAAGATACGGAGGCAGATAATGAAAGAGAGATTTATAGGTGCTGGAATAATGCTACCCCTATTAATTTTGGTATATCTAGGTGGATATTTTATGATAGCTGCCGGTTTTGCCATTGGTATTATAGGCGTAAAGGAATTTTATGGTGGCTTTGTAAACATGGGCTTTAAACCTTCATATGCTGTAGGATATGGAGCTATTTTTGCTCTATATGCAATCAACTTGTGGATGCCAGGAAACTATCAAATAGTATGCGCTTGGCTTGTTTTAGTTGTATTGACAAGCATACTTTACATATTCAAAATTGATGAGCATAAAGCAGAAGATGCTATGGCAACTATAGTTGGAATAGTCTATGTAGGCTTCTTTACATACCATGTTGTCTTAGTTGACCAATCAGCTCATAGAGAGTTTGTTTGGCTAATATTAATAATTGCTTTTTCAACAGATATATTTGCATACTTTGCAGGTTTGGCTCTTGGAAAGCACACACCAAAGCTTTGTCCAAACCTAAGCCCAAAGAAGACTTGGGCAGGAGCAGTTGGAGGCACTTTGGGAGCAATTATTTGTTCAGCAGTCTTTGGCTATTTCCTATGCCCAGACTTGTTGGTACACTGCTTGATACTTGCTTTAGTAGGATCACCTATAGCTCAAATAGGCGATTTGTCAGCAAGTGCTTTCAAGAGAAAAATGGGCATCAAAGATTATGGAAACTTAATACCAGGTCACGGTGGAGTTATGGATAGATTTGATAGCGTAATCATGGTTGCACCTTTGGTATATTACTATATAGCTTTTGTATTATAGGAAGGCATGTAATGAAAAAGATTTCGATTTTGGGAAGTACAGGATCAATTGGAACTCAATCTTTGGATATTATTGAGAAGAATCCTGATAAGTTTAAAATAGTGGCTTTAGCCTGTGGAAAAAGGGTGGAAGTCCTTGCAGAACAAATCAAGAAGTTCAAGCCTGAGCTTGTATCAGTAGGGGATGAAAAAGGCGCCGAAAAGATTAGAAATGAATTTCCTGGATTGGCTGTATATAGCGGTAAGGAAGGACTAATCAAGGTGGCAAGCTCTGATTGCGACATCGTAATTAATTCTTTAATGGGCATTGCAGGCTTGGAGCCAACATATCGTGCTGTTGAGGCTGGAAAAGACATAGCTTTAGCCAACAAAGAAACCCTTGTGACAGGTGGTCATTTAATTACAAAACTTGTTTCTGAAAAGGGTGTAAAGCTATTGCCTGTGGACAGTGAACACAGCGCTATTTTCCAATGCTTAGAAGGAAATAAGGGAAGAAAGATCAAGAGAATATTGCTAACATGTTCAGGGGGACCTTTTAGAACATATTCTTTGGAGGATTTGGAAAAGGTCACTGTCGCTGATGCTTTAAAGCATCCTAAGTGGAATATGGGCAAAAAGATTACCATAGACTCTGCAAGTCAAATGAATAAGGGCCTAGAAGTTATAGAGGCAAAATGGCTATTCGATGTGGATGTGGATGACATCCAAGTTCTAGTTCATCCTCAAAGCATTGTTCATTCCGCTGTTGAATTTGAGGACACATCTGTAATTGCACAAATGGGAGTTCCTGACATGAGAATTCCAATCAGTTTAGCAATAGGATATCCTAATAGAATTCCTAGCGATGAGCCAAGTCTTGATTTCTTCAAGGAAGGAAGCAATTTGACTTTTGAAGAGCCAAGAATGGATGTTTTCAAATGTATTAAATTAGCCTATGATGCCCAAAGACAAGGTGGATCATATCCTGTTGTTTTAAATGGTGCCAATGAGGTACTAGTTGACCTTTTCCTAAGAGAAAAGATCAGATTTATTGATATACAAAATAACTTGGAGAAGATATTAGAAAATCATCATCCAGAGTTCAATTTGTCCTTGGAAGACGTGCTTAGAGTTGACAAGGATATTAGACAAGAAACATTGAAAATGCTAGATTTATAGCTTAAAGGGGAAAATATGCTAACAGCGATTTTGGCAGTTTTGTTCTTCTGTATTTTAATATTTCCACATGAATTGGGACACTTTGTAGTAGCAAAACTGTTTAATGTACAAGTTAATGAATTTGCATTGGGAATGGGACCAGCCATATTTAAGAAACAAAAGGGCGAGACCCTGTACTCAATTAGAGTATTTCCTATAGGTGGTTACTGTGCCATGGAAGGTGAAGATGGAGGCTCTGAAAATCCAAGAGCATTTAATAATTTAGCTCCATTTAAGAGATTCTTGGTGCTTTTCGCAGGTGCAGGAATGAATATACTCCTATGCGTGTTGATTATGCAAAGCTTAAGCCTTATTCAAGGTATGCCAGTAAACCAGGTAGACAAGGTGGTAAATGATAGCCCAGCATATGTGGCAGGCCTACAAGCAGGGGATGAAATCCTAGCAATTAATGATAAAGACAGCGATTCCTGGGCGGAAACTGTGGCTTTAATTAATTCGGAAGGGGCTCCAGTCTCAGGTGATAAAGCCCAAGAAATCAAGTTGAGCATTGATAGACAAGGGGAAAAGCTGGATTTAATGGTTTTGCCAAATTATGATTCCAAAACCAAGGCGGTAACCATAGGAATGCAATGCGCTCTTAGCCATTCTGTTTTTAAAGCCTTTGTTCAAGGTTATGCTAGGACATATGACATGGGTGTTTTGCTATTCGATGGCTTAGGACAACTGGTTTCCGGTCAGGTTGGTATGGATCAAATGGCAGGCCCTGTGGGTATTGTTTCAATGGTTAGTGAAAGTACTAGTGAAGGGGCTTGGTATTTCTTTTATCTTTTAGCTTTCATCAGCCTTAATCTTGCTATTATCAATCTGTTGCCGCTGCCTGCTTTAGACGGAGGTAGAATACTGTTTTTGGTAATTAAGAAGATCTTTGGAAATAAGGGTGTTGAAAAAGCAGAAGGATATATTAATGCAATCGGTTTAATACTGTTATTGACCCTTGCTGTATATGTTACTTTTAATGATGTTGGAAGGTTAATACAATGAGAAAGACAGTAAATGTGGGTGGAGTTTTAATAGGTGGAAACAATCCTGTTTCAATTCAATCTATGACAAATGTGGATTCCCACGATTTAAAAGCTTTAACAGAACAAATATATAAGCTGGAAGATGCAGGCTGTGAAATCATCAGAATAGCTGCTCCAGATATGGATGCGGTAAAGGTGGTAGGCCAGGTGAAGAAAAAGGTTCACATTCCTGTAGTTGCAGACATACATTTCGATTATCGACTTGCTATCGCTTCTATTGAGGCAGGGGTTGATAAGGTTAGAATTAATCCTGGAAACATAGGAAG
>JAKSSL010000002.1 GCA_024403115.1 Clostridia bacterium | reverse complement strand
CGTCGGAGATGAAAAATGTGGGCCATCTGTATAATTGGGTGAGCCATAGCTTTTTTGTTGAAATTTAGCACCATTTCGTGTATAATATACTATGTATATTTACGTAAAATAGGAGATTTATACTATGAAAAAAGTGTTGAAAATAATACTGACAATTATCTTGATTTTCCTATTGGTTATTGTGGGATATTTGGCATATGTTTTCCTTTCCTACGATAGAATCGAAGACAATCAAGAACTAGAAGTAGCACAGGTTTCTAATCACCATAAAGTGCCAGTTGGAGTGGATCAAGAGATTACCACATACAACATTGGCTTTTGCGCATATTTGCCTGAGTTCTCATTCTTTATGGATGGAGGAACAGAGTCAAGAGCTTTTAGCAAAGAAGCCGTTGCAAAGGATGTTTTGAATATTGGTAATCTGCTGAAGAAAATCGATTCCGACTTTAACATGATAGAAGAGGTAGACTTTGGCTCCACTCGTTCATACAATGTGGATCAAAAGACATACTTACAAAATGACCTGAATAATTACAGCAATTCTTTTGCAGTAAACTATAATTCAAGCTATCTGTTCTATCCGTTTACATGTCCTCATGGAGCATCAAAGTCAGGACTTCTTACACTTTCAAAATATAATTTAGAAAGTGCAAGTAGACGTAGTCTTCCTATTCAAGAAGACTTGGCTAAGTTCTTGGATTTGGATAGATGTTACAGCATTAACAGAATTCCAACAGAAAATGGAAAGTATCTGGTATTGTTCACTTTCCATCTATCAGCATATACAACTGATACAACTATTGGTGATAAGCAGTTAGAAATGCTATATACAGATATGCAAAAAGAATATGATCAAGGCAATTATGTAATCGCAGGTGGAGACTTTAACAAGGATCTTTTGGGAGATTCATCCAAATACTTCGGTATCTCAGGTGAAGATTTCTCATGGGCAAAATCATTTAATTTTGAATCATTGCCTGATGACTTTACTTTGATGGCACCTTTGGACAAGAAGAATCCTATTCCTTCATGCAGAAACTGTGATGAAGCTTGGAATCCAGATACCACTTTCCAAATTACTATTGATGGATTTATGGTATCAAAGAATATTAAAGCGGAGACACCAAAGGTACAGGATACAAACTTTGCATACTCCGACCACCAACCTGTAACTATGACTTTTAAGCTAATGAAATAAGGAGAAGTAATGGAACTAAGTAATATTTTATTCCCAAATTTAAATAAGACCGTTGATGATGTGTTGGCACAATATCCAGCAAGAACTTTAAAAGAAGGTGCCAAGGTTACAAGACTTGGACCAAGTCCAACAGGATTCATTCACTTGGGTAACCTTTATGGTGCTTTTGTAGACGAAAGATTAGCACATCAATCAGGTGGAACTTTCTATCTTAGAATTGAAGATACAGATGATAAGCGCTATGTGGAAGGTGCAGTAGAAACAATAATCAACTCTCTTAGATTTTTCGGTATCAATTTTGATGAAGGCGCTATGTTGGATGGGGAAAAAGGTATATATGGCCCATACACTCAAAGCCTTCGTGGTGAAATTTATCAAGCTTTTGCAAGAAAGCTGATTGAAGAGGGAAAAGCTTATCCTTGTTTCTTGACAGAGGAAGAGATTCAAGAAATCAGAGACGAACAGGAAGCTTTAAAGCTAAACCCTGGTATATATGGCAAGTGGGCAAAGCACAGAGATTTATCTCTTGAAGAGGTAAAAGCTAAGATTGATGCAGGTATGCCATATGTTATTAGATTAAAATCCGATGGCAATTTAGATCTTCCTGATGATGAAATCCGTAGAATTGAAGTAATGGATGGAATTCGTGGAAAGCTAAGCATGCCAGAGAATAACTTGGATGTTGTAATTCTTAAATCAACAGGCATTCCTACTTATCACTTTGCTCATGTAATAGATGACCATCTAATGGGTACAACTCATGTGGTAAGAGGTGAAGAGTGGCTTTCAACTCTACCTATTCACATTGAGCTTTTTGAAAAGCTAGGTTGGGAAGCTCCTATTTACTGTCATACAGGTCAATTAATGAAGATTGATGAAGAGGGTAACAAGCGTAAGCTTTCCAAGAGAAAAGACCCTGAGCTTTCACTGGATTATTACAGAAATCTAGGATATCACCCTGAAGCAGTTCGTGAATATTTGTTGACTATTCTTAACTCAAACTATGAAGAGTGGAGAATTGAAAATCCTGATGCAGATATTAATGAATTTGAGTTTACAACAGAGAAGATGTCAAATTCAGGTACTTTATTTGATTTACAAAAGCTTAACGATGTATCAAAAGATGTGCTTTTGAAGATAGATGCTGCCAAGCTTTGCACTTTCCTAAAGGGATGGAGTGAAGAATTCAAGCCTGAGCTTTCATATATCTTTGAAGATATGGATTATTTGGAAAAGGTTTTGGATATTGGCAGACATGACAATAAACCTAGAAAAGACCATGTTTATGCGAGCCAAATGGTAGAAAATATTTCATATTTCTTCGATGAAAGCTTTAAGCGCGAGGATGAATATCCTGCTGAGGCTTTAGCTGACAAATCAACTATTTTGGAAAAGTATTTGGAAACATACAATCATGGCGACAGCCAAGAAGAGTGGTTTGGCAAGATTAGAGATATTGCTGACAGTTTAGGATATGCTCTTAGACCAAAGGATTTCAAGAAGAATCCTGATGATTACAAGGGCCATGTTGGACATGTGAGCGAAGTTATTAGAATTGCTCTAATGGGCAGAAAACAATCACCTGATGTTTGGGAAATCCAACAAATTCTAGGTGAGGAGAGAACTATAGGAAGAATTAAAGCGGAGATTTAGATGGCATTTACACACTTACACGTGCATACTGAGTACAGTTTGCTGGATGGAGCTTCGAGAATTAAAGACCTGGTGGCAAAAGCAAAGGAAATGGGTATGACCAGCCTTGCAATTACTGACCACGGAAATATGTTTGGTGTAATAGAGTTTTATAAAGAATGTAAGGCTCAAGGCATCAAGCCAATTTTAGGTTGCGAAGTTTACACTTCAGCCAGAACTCGTTTTGACAAGGATCCTGTAAAGGATAAAAAGCGTGGCCATTTAATTTTACTTGCTGAAAATGAGACAGGATACAAGAATCTAATGAAGATTGTATCTCGTTCATATACTGAAGGCTTTTACTACAAGGCAAGAGTGGACAAGGACTTGCTGAGAGAATACAGCGAAGGAATTATATGCCTTTCCGCTTGTCTTGCAGGTAATATACAAAAGCAGCTTTTGTTTGGAAATTATGAGGCAGCAAAAGCAGAGGCTTTGGATTTAATTGATATCTTTGGAAAGGAAAACTTCTATCTTGAGATTCAAGACCAAGGGCTAGAAGAAGAAATGAAGATTCGTAGTGGACTAATTAGCCTAAGTAAGGAACTTGATGTTCCTCTTGTTGCAACAAATGACGTTCACTATGTAAATCGTGAGGATGCTGAAGCACAAGACATTCTAATGTGCATTCAAATGCAAAAGAACTACGCAGACGAAAATCGTATGCGTTTTCCAAATGATCAGTTCTACCTAAAGAGCGAGTCAGAGATGAGAAAAATCTTCGCATCAATGCCTGAGGTAATTGATAGAACTGAAGAGGTGGCAAATAGATGTAATGTGGAAATCACTTTTGGTGAATATCACATTCCTATCTATGATTCACCTGATGGCATGACTAATAGCGAACATCTTCGCAAGTTGTGCTTGGAAGGATTTGCTGAAAGATACGGCGATGAAGCTAGTCTAGGTGCTGAAAACTACAAGGAATTAATGGAAAGATTGGAATATGAGATTTCCGTTATTGAAAATATGGGCTTTGTAGGATATTTCCTAATCGTTTGGGACTTTATAAACTATGCAAAGACTCATGGCATTATGGTTGGACCAGGCCGTGGCTCAGCAGCAGGAAGCATAGTTGCATACTGCTTGCATATTACTGATATTGACCCTATTAAACATAAGCTTATCTTTGAAAGATTTCTAAATCCTGCCAGAGCTACAATGCCTGATATCGACGTGGATTTCTGTATCGAGCGTCGTGGTGAGGTAATAGATTACGTAGTCAAAAAGTATGGCAGGGAAAATGTTAGCCAAATTATTACCTTTGGTAGATTAAAGGCAAAAGCGGCTATTCGTGATGTAGGTCGTGTCTTAGAAGTTAGTTATGCTTTTACAGACCAAATTGCAAAAGCAGTACCTAACGACCTTAATATAACTTTGGACAGAGCTTTGGAAATAAGCCCTGAGCTAAAGCATTTATATGAAACTAGCGAGGAAGCGAAAAAGGTAATTGATGTGGCGAAAGCCATTGAAGGTCTTCCTAGAAATTCATCAACCCATGCGGCTGGTGTGGTAATTTCAAGGGAAGCAATAGATAATTATGTACCTCTGTTCTGGTCTGAGAGCAAGGGCGCATCCACTCAATTCACTATGACAACTATAGAGGAATTGGGCTTGCTTAAAATGGACTTTTTAGGCTTGAGGAACTTAACTATAATTCGTGATGCTTTGGAATTGATCAAGAAGCGTCATGGCATTGATTTGGATTTTGGCGCTATGGATTATGATGATCCGGCAGTTTACGAGATGATAGCTTCAGGAAACACTGCAGGTGTTTTCCAATTGGAAAGCGGTGGAATGACTCAATTCATGAAGAATTTGAAGCCTACTTGCTTTGAAGATATCGTTGCGGGAATTTCCCTATATCGTCCAGGCCCAATGGATTCAATTCCTAAATATATTGATAACAAGAAGAACCCAGGAAATATCACTTATGTGGATGAACAATTAGCACCTATTTTGGATGTTACCTATGGTTGCTTGGTATACCAAGAGCAGGTAATGCAAATTGTAAGAGATTTAGGTGGTTATAGCTATGGCAGATCCGATGAGGTTCGCCGTTACATGTCCAAGAAGAAACATGACAAGATGATGGAGGAAAAGGAATACTTCATCAATGGTAAATTGGACGAAAATGGTAATGTTGAGATTCCAGGATGTATTAGAAACGGTGTTTCACGTCAAGCTGCAGAAACAATATTTGAAGATATGACTACTTTTGCATCATATGCTTTTAATAAGTCTCACGCAGCAGCTTATGCAGTAGTTGCCTATGAAACAGGATATTTGAAGGTGCATTATCCTCAAGAATATATGGCTGCTTTGCTTTCATCTGTAATGGGTGATGGAATCAAGACTTCCAAATATATTCGAGATGCTCAGGAAATGGGCGTGGAAGTATTGCCACCAGATGTAAACAGTTCAGAATTAAAATATACTGTTACTGATGATGGAAAGATACGCTATGGTTTGCTAGGCATTAAGGGTTTAGGTCAAGCTGCCATAGACAATATAGTTGAAGTAAGGGAAAAGAATGGCAAATTCACTGATTTCTTTAAATTTGTTAATTCTTTGGATGTAAGTAAGGTGAATAAGAAGGCTTTGGAAGCTTTAATAAAAGCAGGAGCTATCGATTCAATTCACGAGAACAGAGCTGCCTTGCTTCAAATCTATGATAGATTGTTAGAATCAGCTCAAAAGGAAGCAAAGACTAATATTGCAGGTCAAGTTTCACTATTCTCTTTGGAACAGGATGACAATAATGACTTTGGTTTAGATAATATAGGTCTTAAGATTCCAGATATTGAGAATTTTGACAAGGATTTAGCTTTGGCCATGGAAAAAGAATATACAGGGGTATATTTAACTGACCATCCTTTGAATAAATACAAAGAGGCTTTGAAGCTTTGCAATATTGATGCTGCTGTTCTTCAAGAAATAGCTGAAGACAACAAGGACATCATTAATAAATACAAAGATGGGCAAAGAGTTTCCATAGGTGGATTGGTTACAAGTGTTAAAACCATCATAACAAAGAAACAACAAATGATGGCTTTTGTCACTATTGAAGACCTTTTGGGAGAGGTTGAAATAATCTTATTCCCGGAAACCTACGGAAAATATAAGGAATTAATTGCTGAAGACAGTCCAATATTTGTAAATGGTACTTTAAACTACAAGGAAGATGAAGCTCCAAAGATTTTAGTATCATCTGTGGCTCATCTTAATGATGCTGTACCTGTTAAGTTAAGACTTAGCAAGGATATGGACCAACAAAATGCTTTAAAAGAAATAGAGAAAATTATTTCTCAAAACCCAGGTAAGAGAAAGGTGGTAATTTTCCTTGCCAACGGTAAGGCTTTAGCTGGCGGAGATAATATGTTAATCGACTTTATGCTAGCTGAACACGATTTGGTGCAATTACTTGGCAGAGAAAATGTAAAGGGTAAATAAAATGAAAGTTGGAGTTTTAACAAGTGGTGGAGATTCCCCAGGCATGAATGCTGCAATTAGAGCAGTTGTCCGTGGAGGAATTGAATTAGGCCTTGATATTTATGGCATTGAAAGAGGATATGCTGGTTTACTTGATGAGGATTTTTCACCTATGACTCGCAGAGATGTGGGCGATATTCTTCAAAGAGGAGGAACAATATTAAAGACAGCTAGATGTGCTGAATTTAGAACAGATGAGGGCATTAAGAAGGCTGCAGAGATCCTTAAAGACTTTGGTATATTACATTTGATTGTAATAGGTGGCGATGGTTCCATGACAGGAGCTTTAAAGCTATCCAAAGAGGGCATAAATGTAATGTGTATTCCAGGAACTATTGATAATGATTTGGGATATACAGATTTTACTATTGGTTTTGATACTGCAGTAAACACTTGCCTTGACGCAATCAGCAAGCTTAGGGACACTTCATCAGCTCATGACAGAACTACAGTAGTTGAGGTTATGGGAAGAAAATGTGGTGATATAGCTTTGTATGCAGGTGTTGCAGGTGGAGCTGAGGCCGTACTACTTCCTGAAAAGCCTATGGACTTTGAAGAAGTTGTTGCAAAAGTTAATGAAGGCATTGAGAAAGGTAAGTTACACAGCTTAATCATAACTGCTGAAGGCTATCCTATGAAAACTACTAAGCTTTGTGAGAAGCTTACAGAGAGAACAGGCAAGGACACACGTATGGTTGTTCTATCATATTTGCAAAGAGGTGGCGCACCAACAAATTGGGACAGAATGCTTGCAACATATTGCGGCATGAAAGCTGTAGAACTTATTAAACAAGGTGCGAAGAATAGAGCCGTTGGAATTTCTAAAGGTGAGGTTATTGACATGGATTTGGAAGAGGCTTTAAATACTCCTCAAAAATTCGACGACAATCATTACGAGATGGTAAGAGTTCTTAGTAAATAAGAGGTAAATATGAACACAATTGTAATTTATAAAAGCAAATACGGTGCCACAGAGACTTATGCAAAATGGATTGCTGAGGATTTAGGCTGTGAAGCTGTAAAAGCGGATGACATCAAGAAGAAAGATTTACTTAAATACGATTTAATCGTTTACGGCGGTGGAATTCATGCTGGCGGTATTATAGGTTTCGATTTAATTAAAAAAGCCTATAGAAAGTTGGCAGATAAGAAGATTATAGTTTTTGCAGTGGGAATGAATCCTATGAGCGAAGACATAATCAAGGAATTGAAGGATATCAATCTAAATAAGAAGACAAAAGATTTGAGAATCTTCTATTTGGTAGGTGCTTTTGATCCTAGCATTCTTAAAGGTTTCGATGCTTGGCTGATAAACCGTATTAAAGGAATGATCAAGAGAATTCCAGTGGTAAATCGTACTGATTCAGAAAACGAAAACCTTAACAGATTAAACTATGGCGGAAATTGGATTGATAGAGATTCTATTTTGCCAATAGTTGAAGAGGCAAAGATATACATTAATGACAATAAATAGTAGGGTACAAAGACTTCGCGAAGAAATGGCGAAGGAAAATATTTATGCCTACCTTATTCCCAGCGATGATTTTCATCAAAGCGAATACGTAGCTGATTATTTTAAAGCTAGGGAGTATATTTCAGGCTTTACAGGTTCTGCAGGGACAGCTCTTGTCACTATGGATGAAGCACTTCTATGGGTTGATGGAAGATATTTCATTCAAGGTGAAAAGGAAATCGCAGGAACCGAGTTTCGCCTTATGAAAATGGGAGAAGCAGGCGTACCAACTGTTTTTCAATACCTTAAGGAGCATTGTAAGGACAAGACTTTGGCTTTTGATGGCAGGTGTATCTCATATAAAGAGGGTTTAGAGTATAGTAAAAGCTTTAAACTTGAATATAATTTGGACCTTGTGGACAGAATATGGGATGCTAGGCCAAAACTTCCAGATGGAAAAATCTGGGAATTGCCTATCAAATATGCTGGAGAGAGTAGAGAAGCTAAAATTCAAAGGGTTCGAAAAGCAATGAAGGAAGTGGGAGCAGAATATCATCTTCTTTCAACTTTAGATGATATATGCTGGCTTTTAAATATTAGGGGAAATGACATAGAGTATTTTCCAATGTGCCTAAGCTATCTTTTGATTTCTCAAGAAAGTGTAAACTTGTACCTAAATAGGGACAAGCTAGATGATATAATGGCTCAAAAGCTAAATGAAGCTGGCGTTCAATTCTTTGAATATGATAGGATTTACAGCCATTTGGAAGAGCTTTCTAGTGGTGCAATTTTAGCGGATCCAGATAATATTAATTATCTTTTGTACACTAAGCTACACATAGCTTTAATTGAGAAGGAAAACCCTGAAATACTTTTCAAGGCAATAAAGAATCAAGTTGAGATTGAAAACATTAAGAAGGCTCAAATTATGGATTCTCTTGCTCATGTGAGATTTATGAAGTGGCTCAAGGAAAGACCTGTTAGGGATGGTGTACTTCAAGATGAAGGCAAGGATATTACTGAAATTGATGCTTCAATGAAGTTGGAAAGCTTTAGAAGAGAGTTTCCTTCATATATTCAGCCTAGTTTTGATCCCATTTCTGCAGTGGGTGAGCACGGCGCTATAATTCACTATTCGGCCACTCCTGAAAGCAATGAGAAGCTTAGAACCAAGACTTTGTATTTAAGTGATACAGGTGCTGGATTCTATGAGGGATCCACAGATATTACCAGAACTTTTGCGCTGGGAGAAATATCTGATAAGTGTAAAGCTGATTTCGCTTTGGTTTTAAAAGCAAATTTAAGGCTGGCCAATGCTAAGTTTGTAAAGGGAACAAAGGGTGCTACTTTAGATATGCTTGCTAGAGAGCCATTCTGGGCGAAAAATAAGGATTATAAGCACGGAACAGGCCACGGTGTAGGATATTTATTAAATATCCATGAAGGGCCTCAAAACATCAGTTTTGGCCGTGGAGGAAAAGCTCTAGAACCAGGTATGGTAGTCACAGATGAGCCGGGCATATACATTGAGAATGAATATGGAATCAGGCTGGAGAATGAGCTTTTAACATGTGTTGACAGCTCTAACGAATTTGGAGAGTTTTACCGTTTCCAAATCATCAGCTATATTCCATTTGATTTAGATGCTATAAACCCTGATGATTTAGGGGAAGAAGATAAAGCTTTATTAAATGAATATCACAGGGAAGTTTATAACAAACTTAGCCCATATTTAAAAGAAGAAGAATGTCAGTGGTTATTGGAATACACAAAGGAGATTTAAAATGACTATTGAAATTATTATTGCAGCTTTAATATTAATTGCCATTGTGCTTTTGATCATGCTTTTGGCTAGACAAGGTTCAAATAACAGCTCATTGAAGATGTTTAGCGATATAATCAGCCAAAATCAAAAGGATGCTGCAGCTGCTCAAACTAAGGAGTTGGAGAATTTGCAAAAAGAATTCAATCAAATGTCCTTGGAAAACGAGCAAAAGCTGGAAAATATTAGAACAACTTTGGAACGCAAGATTACTGCTTTAACAGATGAAAATAACAAGCAGTTGGAAAAGATGCGTGATACTGTTGATGAAAAGCTTCAAGCCACATTGGAAAACCGTATAAGCAAATCTTTTGAAGCAGTTCAAGAGAGATTGGCAGAGGTTTATGCTGGACTAGGTGAAATGAAGAACCTTGCCAGTGATGTTGGCGATTTAAAGAAGGTGCTTAGCAATGTTAAAAACCGTGGAGTGCTGGGAGAAGGCCAACTTAAGATGCTTCTTGAACAAATGCTTTCTCCAGATCAATACGATGAAAACGTTGCCACAATACCAGGAAGCAGTGAAAGAGTTGAATTTGCAATAAAATTCCCTGGAGAAGGTGACAATATTGTCTATATGCCTATTGATGCCAAGTTTCCAGGAGATTTATATACAAAGCTAATGGATGCCTATGATGGTGGCATTCAAGAAGAAGTATTACAATGTCAAAAGGAATTGGTTGCTAGAATCAAATCAGAGGCTAAGGATATTTCTACAAAATACATTAGCGTGCCACATACAACACCTTATGGAGTAATGTTTTTACCTTTTGAAGGCCTTTACGCTGAAGTTCTACGCCTTAATATTGCCGATGAAATTCAAGAAAAGTATAAGGTGACAATTGCAGGACCTACAACTATTTCAGCCCTTCTAAGCTCATTCCAAATGGGCTTTAGAGCTTTGGCAATTCAAAAGCATTCAGACGATGTTTGGAAGACTCTAAGCGAAGTACAAGGGGAATTTGATAAGTTCTCTGATGTGCTTGATGCAGCTCAAAACAAGCTAAGACAAGCGGATGAACAGTTAGAAAAGCTTGTTGGAACTAGAACTAGAGCAATCAAGAGAAAGCTTCGTGATGTAGAAAAATACGCTGAGCTAGGGGCTCCAGCAGAAGATACATTAATAGATTTTTATGACGAAGACTAAGAGGAGTGATTATGCGTTATTACGGCGACATTTATCGACCACCTAGTGAGGCATACAGTTTAATATTGCAGGTAACTATAGGTTGTTCCCACAACAAGTGCACATTTTGTACCATGTTTAAGGAGAAACAATTTCATGTGAGAAATGAGGCAGAGGTTTTTGAAGATCTGGATTGGGCAAGAGCTAGATATCAGTATGTTGAAAAGTTCTTTTTGGCTGATGGCGATGCTTTATGCCTATCCAACAGAAGACTTATTGCCATCCTAGATTACATATACAAGCTTTTCCCAGAATGTAAAAGGGTTACAGTTTATGGCAGAGCTAGCGATGCTTTACATAAAAGCCATGAAGAACTGGTAGAACTTAGGGAACATGGATTAACTATGGTTTACTTAGGTGCAGAATCTGGTTCAGATAAGATATTAAAGCAAATTAACAAAGGGGAAAATGCTGAGCAGCTTATTGCTGGTGTTCATGCCATTGAAAACGCTGGTATTAAAGCAAGCGTTACCTTTATTAATGGTATTGCAGGCATTGAGGATTGGGAAGAACATGCCATAGAAACAGGCAAGATGATTGCTAAGATGAATGCAAGCTATGTAAGTCTGCTTACATTGATGCTTGATCCTAGAGCTGAAATCATGAAGGATATTCACTCGGGCAAGATTCATCTACTAACTCCTGAACAGGTTTTGGGAGAAACATATTTAATGTTGAAATATGCAAAGCCTGAGAAATCCTGCGTGTTTAGATCTAATCATGCATCAAATTACGTTTCCCTTCGAGGAAATATCCCTGAGGATAATGATAGAATGATGCTTCAGCTTAAACGCGCTATGGAAGATACAGGCTTAATTAAAGACGAAAGATTTAGAATGTTATAATGTTTAATTTTATTAAACCTACAAAAATACTATTTACAAGTTTAAATTCCAAATATATTCATTCAAACCTTGCTTTAAAGTATTTAATGAATAATTGTCAGGAGATTACTAAGGCAAGACCAGGAGTGGATGAAATTATCTTGTTGGATAGCAGGGAATATACTATAAATAACAGTTATGACTATATTTATACTGATATTTTGCTGGGACAATACAAGGTAATATGCTTTTCATGCTACATTTGGAATATTGAAAGCATAATAAACTTGGCAAAGGATATTAAAAAGGCTGTTCCAGATACAATTATCATCTTTGGTGGCCCAGAAGTATCCTATGAAAGTGAAAAATATCTGGAATATGCTGATATAGTTATATCAGGTGAAGGGGACGAAAGCCTTCTAAACACATTGATAGAGCTTAGAGACAAGGATTTTAAAGCAGAGAAACATGTGGTATATTCTCAGCTTTATGATTTCGCTAATAGACCCTTCCCATACAAGGAGGTTGACCATAATAAAATTATTTATTACGAGTCATCTAGGGGTTGTCCCTTCAATTGTTCCTACTGTATGTCATCAATTGACAAGACTGTAAGGGCACTTCCAGTGGAAAAAGTCAAAGAAGAACTACAATTCTTTATTGATAGGAAAATCAAGCAGTTAAAGTTTGTTGATAGAACCTTCAATTATGATCTTTCCAGAGCCAAAGAGCTTTTTTCATATATCATTGAGAATGATAATGGCATAACAAATTTCCATATGGAGCTATGTGGAGATATTATGGACGATGAAACTATAGAAATACTTTCCAAGGCTCGAAAAGGTTTATTCCAGTTTGAAATTGGCATCCAAAGCAACAAAAAGGAAACTTTAAAAGCTATACATAGACATACGGATAATGAAAAGAATTTCAAGTACATTGAAAAGCTTATAGCCCTTGGAAATGCTCATATACATGTGGATTTAATAGCAGGGCTTCCATATGAGGACATAAAGTCCTTTGCTGAATCATTTAACGCGGTATATAATTTGGGCGCAGATAATCTTCAGTTGGGATTTTTAAAGCTTTTGAAGGGTACTGAAATTTATGATAAACGGGATGAATTCCAATATCGTTTCCAAGATAGGGCACCTTATCAAATCATTTCAAATGAATTTATGAGCGCATATAACATTGCAGGTCTTAAAGAACTTGAAGAAGTTTTGGATTTATATCATAATAAGGGTGGCTTTGCAAGAAGCATTAATATGCTCATTGAGGATAATCCATACAGATTCTATTCCAAGCTAGCTTTTTACTACTATAAAAATGGGTACCAACACGTTTCCCATAGTAAAATGGAACTTTATCGCATATTACTAGCTTTTATGAAGGAATCAAATATAGATGAGGACGTGGCAAAGGAAACTTTGCTTGAAGATATGAAGGACAGTTTAAACGAAGAGGAGGTAAAGCGCTTCTTAAAGAAGGGCTGGGACTAATGAATTTACAAAACAGAGAAGACGACAAAATAAGAGAATACTTAATGCCTTTGCTTAAAAATTACGGATTTGAGGAGCTTTCAGAGAATTTCCTAAAGGCAAACAATATCTTTGATATTTTAGGCGATGCACAGGTGCCAATTAATATGCATTCAGCAGAAAAGGTTACAATGGTAACTTTGGGTGCAAACATGGCTTTTGTAATAGGCTGTGATCCTGACTTTAAATATGTTGAAAACTACAAGCAATTCGTTGAAAGAATTCTAGATCCACTTTTCAAAGAGCATTTTGACAGAAAATTCGCCGATTATGTAATCAGTGAAGGAACAAAGTGTGCAGATATGAATGATTTCGATGCGGCTTGTGCATGGTTTAGAGCTGCATTAGTTCTAGATCCTAATTCCAGAGATGGACTTTATTGCTATGCAAGAGCATGTAAGGATAGCTATGAATTGGGAGAAGAAGAGGAGTTCGTAGCAAGATATAAGGCTGAATCATTGGAAATGTTTGAACGTTTGACTATGGATTTCCCTGATTTTGCAGACGGTTTCTACTTCCTTGGATATGCATATTTGAATTTAGGCTTGTATATTAAAGCAAAGCTTACTTGGGAAGATTTCTTAAAGCTTTCAACTAACAAGGAGCTTATTAGCGAAGTGGAAGATAGAGTTGATTCTTTGGAAGATCCTGTTAAAATTGAAGAAGGATATAACTTAATTATTACAGGTAAATTCCAAGAAGGTTATGATATTCTATTGGGATATGTAGATGGTCCATACAAGAATTGGTGGCCACTATGGTACTATTTAGGCGTTGCAGCTCGTGAAATGGGCAAGCTAAAAGAGGCAGAAAAGTACTTTAAAAATGTATTAAATCTTAGCCCAAGTGATATTCAAACTTTGGAAGAACTTGTTAAAATCTATGAAGAGCTTGATGACTTGGAAAACCTTAAGAAATATGAGGGCAAGATTGAATTAGTTAAGCAACACATCGCTGAGGATGAAGAGATTAAGAAGCTTGGGGAAGAATACGGTGCAAAAATTGTTACAAATTTAGCTGATCTTCCAGGCAGCAAAACAGATAAAATGAATTAAGGAGATATTATGGCTCAACTATATTTTAGATACAGCGCAATGAACGCTGGTAAATCAATTGAATTAATTAAGGTAGCATATAACTACGAAGAACGTGGTAAGAATGTTTTGACTATGGTTCCAGCCATTGATGATAGATATGGTTTGGGAGTTATTACCAGCAGTATAGGTATACAGCGTGAAGCTATGGTAATACGTGAAAACACTAATATTTTAGAGCTTTTCATGAGAGAGAATAACAAGCGCGATGTTGATTGTGTTTTAATCGACGAAGCTCAATTCTTGAAAAAGCATCACATTGAAGAATTGGTGGAAATAGTTGACAGCTTTAATGTTCCTGTTTTGACATATGGTCTTAAGAATGATTTTAAAAATGAGCTTTTTGAAGGTTCATACTATTTGCTTGTATATGCAGATAAGATCGAAGAGATTAAGACTATTTGCTGGTGTGGCAGAAAAGCTACAATGAATGCTCGTGTAATCGATGGACAAATGGTTAAGCAGGGCAAACAAATTGAAATTGGCGGAATGGATAAGTATGTGTCCCTTTGCAGAAAACACTATAACGATGGCCGTTTAGGCCCAGAAATTGTAGTGCCTGATAGTGGCGACACTCACGAAATCTTTGAATAGTAAACAAAAACTGGCCTTAATTGAAGGTCAGTTTTTTATTTCAATAAATCACCTTGAATAATATTGTCTCTATCCATTTTGTATTGAATTTGATTTAGGATTGTGCGCTTTTCATGGCTCCACAAAGGGTGAATTAATATTTCACGAGGAGCATCTCCAGTAAGCCTGTGAACAGTAACTTCAGGTGGTATGTAGCGAAGGGCTTCCACTATGAAATCTGTATATTCGTCTATATCTTTGAAAGGATAAGTTTCAATAGGGTAGTTCTTTGCCAAGACGCTTGATTTTACAATGTTTAGCAGGTGGAGTTTAATTCCAAAAGGTTTTAGAACTGCCACTTTTTTTATTGATTCAAGCATCATTTCTTTGCTTTCACCAGGTAAGCCCAGT
The DNA here is from genome assembly GCA_024403115.1 of Clostridia bacterium. Lineage (GTDB taxonomy): Bacteria > Bacillota > Clostridia > Peptostreptococcales > Anaerovoracaceae > JAKSSK01. Next base: position 65,826 of record JAKSSL010000002.1, on the reverse strand, counting down.
ATTAGATGGACGACACATTTAATGCCGGCTTCTTTTAATTTATTGTAGCGTTCATAGAACAAAGCTGTGTCATAGCAACGATTAATAGCATGAGCCGTTTCATCGTGTACAGTTTGCAAGCCTAGTTCAAGCCAAAGCTTTGTCTCCTTATTGAGCTCTGCCAAATATGAGATGATTTCATCGCTAAGACAATCGGGACGAGTTCCAATTACCAGTCCTTTTATCATTTCATTTGATAGTATGTTTTCATACTTAGCTTTTAACTCGTCCAAAGGAGCGTAGGTGTTGGTGTGGTTTTGCAAATATGCCATGTACTCGGCCTTAGGCCATTTCTGTGAAAGCAATTGTATTTGCTCATTAATATTGCTTGCAAATTCGCCAGAGCCGCTATCTGAACAAAAAGTACAACCACCATATCCCTTGCTACCATCACGATTAGGGCAGGTAAAACCGCCATCTATGGCAAGCTTTATGGTCTTTTGGCCCTCCTTAGCTTTCAGGTAGTGATCTATATTATTGATTCTATATCTGTATAAAGCCTTTTTAATGTATGGCTCAATTTCAGCCCATGGGAAACCGACTATATTGTCATAATCGCCGTGAAACTCTTTTACAAATTGACCGAAAGTTCCTTGAATGGCATAGGCCCCAGCCTTGTCATAGGGTTCAGCAGTGTCACTGTATTGGTCTAAGAATTCATCGCTGTAGTCGCCAAATTCCACATCGCTTACTACTGAAAAATTCCTATCCTTAAATTCATCTTCTTTGCCGTTAATGACTTTGATTGCAACCCCTGTAATTACTTGATGCTTGTTATTTCTAAGCATCTTAAGCATTTGGATACATTCTTCCTTATCCTTAGGTTTTCCCAGGATTTTATTCTCATAGGAAACCACAGTATCGGCTGCGATGACTACAGGAGCATTGCTATAAAGGGAAGGTTGTTCCAGCCTGATCTTTTCAATTACGGCATCGGCTTTCTTCAAAGCAAGGGCTTTTACTGCATCATTTGCTTTGGTGCCTTCAGGGATGTTTTCATCAATATCTGCAGGCATTACAATTGGACTATACCCAGCTTTAGTCATTATATCTATTCGCCTTGGAGATGAACTAGCTAATACTATATTTTTAATTGTACTATTAGTAATTTCCATAGGATTATTTTAATATATTTATATAAAAATCTCAATTCATATGATAAAATAAATGCATGAATATCAATGACAAAATCAGCGAGATTAAAGGCATAGGTCCTAAAAAGGAGAAGGCTTTTAACAGGCTGAAAATTAATACAATTGATGATTTGATTCACTTCTATCCCAGAAAGTATGAGGATAGGCGTTTTTATACTGAAATTGCCCATGTGAAAGCAGGTAAAACCGTTCAGATAAAAGCACAAATTACAAAGGTTTACAGAACTTCATCTTATGGTTCCAAAAGACCTTTGGTTCTTCACGTGGCAGATAAGAGCGGAAAGATTGAAATCGTATTTTTCCATGCTCAATTTATACAGAATTCATTTAAAGAAGGCCAAGTTTTGGTCTTTTACGGCAAGGCAAGTTTAAACAAGGGAAAAGTGCAAATAGTTCAACCGGAGTTTTATCCATTGCCAAAGGCGGAGCTGGGAATAATTCCTATATATCCTCTAACAAATGGCCTTAATCAAAAGGATTTTAGAAAGGCTCAAACAGAAGTTGCAAATTTATATGACCAATATGAGGAATGGCTTTCCGAGGAAATCATAGAGGAAAACAAGCTTTGTTCCATAGAATATGCTCTTCAAAATACCCATTTCCCAGAGAATGAAGTGGCATATCAACAGGCTAGATTCAGGTTGGTCTATGAGGAGTTGTTCACTTTCTTGTTGGGCTTAAGGCTTTTAAGAAAGAACGAAGTAAATACTGGAATCTGCCTTGATAAGATTGATGATAAAGCTTTAATTGATTCATTGCCATTTCAATTGACTAGCGGTCAGGAAAAGGTTTGGCAGGAAATCAAGGGGGACCTTTTGTCGAACAAGAGGATGAATCGTTTGATACAAGGTGACGTTGGATCTGGTAAGACTGTAATAGCCCAGTTGGCTTTGGAAGCCGTTGCCAAGAAGGGATATCAGGGAGTGATGATGGTGCCCACTGAAATCCTTGCAAAGCAACACTTTGAGAATACAGCAAAGTTGATGTCGAATCTTGGAATTAGAGTGGGACTTCTTTGCGGTTCCATGAAAGCCAAGGATAAAAATGAGACTAAAAAGCGCTTACTAAATGGTGAAATTGACATATTAATTGGAACCCACGCTTTAATAAGCGAAGGGGTAGAATTTAACAATCTTGCTTTGGTCGTAACCGATGAACAGCATAGATTTGGCGTAAATCAGAGAAATCTTCTTGTAAACAAAGGGGAGGGCGTAAACGTTTTGCTCATGACTGCAACGCCTATTCCTAGAACTTTGGCCGCCGTACTATATAGCGGCAGCGAGATTTCAATTATTGATACTATGCCTAAAGGAAGGCGTGAAATTATTACCAGTGCCTACAACAAGGCACAGAGAAGATTCGCCTATGATAAGCTTTTGGAAGAGGTAAAAGCAGGCCATCAAGGGTATGTGGTATGTCCTCTAATTGATGAGTCTGAGGCTGTAAAAGCACGTTCCGTCAAGGAAATATACGAGGAACTTCAGACTAAATATCCTATGATTCGTACCGCAGTCCTTCACGGTGAACTTGATCAAGTTGAAAAAGACAGAATCATGAAGGATTTTGCCAGTGGAATGATTGATGTTTTGGTATCAACCGTTGTAATAGAAGTTGGTATAGATGTTGCAAATGCAACTGTCATGATAATTGAAGGGGCAGAACGCTTCGGTCTTGCTCAAATGCATCAGCTGAGAGGCCGTGTGGGAAGAAGTGCATTGCAAAGCTACTGCTTGCTAATATCCAACAGTTCCAATCCTGTTTCACAGGAAAGACTTGATACAATGTGTTCTTGTACAAGCGGTATAGATATTGCTGATAAAGACCTACAATTGAGAGGCCCTGGCGATTTCTTTGGAACAGCTCAACACGGTTTGCCAGAGCTTAAGGTGGCAGACTTAGCTAGACATTTAGATTTGATAAAAGCTATCAAACCACAGATTGACAAGCTTGTGGAAAGTGACCCTAATTTACATGATCACCTTGGAATACAAGGAAAACTTAAATCCTTGTACGGTGATAATTACAATTTGATTTTATAAGGAGAGATATGAGAATAATTGCAGGAGACTGGAAGGGAAGAAAAATTGAAGCACCTCTAGGAAGAGATGTTAGACCTACTAGCGAGAAGGTAAAAGAGGCCATGTTTAGCATGCTTATGCCATATGTTGACGGTGCTGTTGTACTGGATCTATTTGCTGGCACAGGTGGTCTTGGTTTGGAAGCTTTATCCAGAGGAGCTGATAAGTGCTATTTTTCAGATAACAGCAGGGAGAGTATAAGCTTGCTTAGCAGAAACATTGCTAATTGCAAGGGCGAGGAATATAGCGTGGTTCTTTCAGGGGATTACCTTAGAAATTTGGAAAGAATCAATGAAAAGCTGGATATTATCATTATGGATCCACCTTATTGGGATGGCCTATATGAAACTGCATTTAATAGCATCTATGATTTGGACCTTTTAAAAGCAGGTGGCGTAATAGTGGCAGAGCATAATAAAGATGTAATTCTTCCTGAGAATATTAAAGCTTTTCACAGAATTAAAGAAAGACAATACGGCAGCATAGTTTTAAGCATTTTTTCTTTGGAATAAACCGCTACTTGTGGTATAATATATATGCTTTTTATAAAGGAGAAATTATGGCAATTAAAGGTTTATATGCGGGCTCATTTGATCCCATTACAAATGGCCACTTAGATTTAATAAAACGTGCTTCGAAGATTTGCGATCAGCTAGTAATCGGCGTTGTCGTAAACCCTCAGAAACAATCATTGATTTCATTGGATAGACGAGTTGAACTTATTAAAGAGGTGACTTGTGATATCCCTAATGTTAAAGTTGAATATTTTAGTGGCTTGTTAGCTGACTATGTTAATAATAACGGATTTGATGTGGTGTTTAGAGGCTTAAGAAATGCCATGGACTTTGATGCGGAAATCGCAATGGCTCAAGTCAATGACAGACTTTATAACAAGCATGTGGAAACACTATTTTTAATGACTAGTCCTGAGTATTCATTTATAAGCTCATCCATGATTAAGGAGATTGCTTCTTTACATGGTGAGATAAAGGGATTAGTACCTGAAAACGTTTATAATGAGTTAAAAACTATTTACAAATAAGGAGAGAGAAATGGCAGAGAACATGGGAGTTTTAGATTTATTGGAAGAGATTGAGGATACAGTGGATAGCGCACCACAAGTACCTCTAACAGGCAAGATTATGGTTGACGGCAACGATATGCTTGAAATCGTAAGAGAAATCAGACTTGCTTTACCTGATGACATTCAACAAGCAAAGTGGGTTAATGATGAAAAAACTCACATTTTAGAAAGCGCAAAAAACGAATACGAAAAGATCATTCTTGAAGCAAGAAAAGAAGCTGAATATCTTGTTGAAGAGGATGAAATCAAGCGTAAAGCTAAGCAAGACGCAGAAAATATTCTAAAAGAAGCTAAGAAGAGCGCTAAGCAATTAAAGATGAAGACATATGAATACGTTGACCAAATGCTATACGAGATGCAAGAAAAGGTTGACGAACTTCATTTGAAATACTTCGGTGAAATGCTTAACAACATTGATCATTCATTAGCTGATATTAATACAATTTTGAACAACAACAGAAACGAAATTCATAAGTTAGCAGAAAACATTGATAACGATGAAAAATAGAGTTGGTATTGTAGCTGAATACAATCCTTTCCATTTTGGCCATCAATATCAAATTGATGAAATTCGCAAAGCCATACCTGATGCAGAAATCGTGGTTATTATGAGCGGCAATTTCACTCAAAGAGGTGAAATGGCAATTGCATCTAAATGGGATAGGGCAAAATGGGCCGTTGAAGGAGGCGCTAATTTAGTAGTAGAACTTCCTACAATCCATGCTACCAGCTATGCCAGCGACTTTGGAAAATGTGGAGTTTCAATCCTTGAAGCCCTTGGCTGCCAATACATTTCTTTTGGTTCAGAACTTGAAATGGACCAGCTGGAAAAGTGTATTGAAGCAGGCGAAATGCCTGAGCACAGTCCCAATGCCATTTTGGCCATTGAGTATATAAAAGCTATGACAAAGGCAAAGCCGCTCCTAATTAAAAGAGTTGGTGAAGGCTATAATTCCACAGAACTTGGGGATTTTTCTTCGGCAAAAGCAATCCGACTTGCCTTAAGTGAGTCCGGCAACATTAAGGGACTTGTTCCTAGCTTTGTGGAAGCTGATATTACAAGACTTCCAAGCAAAGGCTTGCTATTTGATCTTATTCGCTATATGGCCCTTGATATGAAGGTGGAAGATATTGAAAATATCGCATCTTCTGACAATGGTTTAGGATCTCGCCTCAAGGAAAAAGCTATGGAGGCAAAGGATTATGATGAACTTGTTGAAATGCTTAGTTCCAAAAAGCACAGCAAGGCTAGAATCAATAGATTTTTAATCCAACTGCTTTTAGGTATCACTAGGGATATGCAGTCCATAGAGCCTAAGGTAACTCAGGTTTTGACTTTTGACCAAATAGGACAAAAGATCATAGGCGAAAATCGTGGGGGAGAGATTAAGCTGGTAAACAAGCTAAAGAGAGATATGCATTTGGAAGAAGATGACCAAACTTCTTTGAACATGGATATCCACGGAAGCGATATTTATAATCTCTTGCTGAACAGCGATATTAGGGCGGATAGAGATTATTTTAAAAAGAGCAATTATTAAAAATTTCCCTTGACAAAGGTGATAATATCAATGTATAATAGTTGCGTTGACATTCGTTAATAATAATTTTGATATAAAGATTACACAAGGAGGTGTAGACATGGCAGTTCCAAAGAATAGAACTTCAGCAGCTAGAAGAGACAAGAGAAGAGCTCAAAACATGAAGAAGGTAGCTCCTGGACTTTCAATTTGTCCACAATGTCATGAACCTAAATTACCACACAGAGTATGCCCAAATTGCAACTATTATGATGGTAAAGAAATCGTAGCTACAGAAGCATAAATATTTAGATAAAATGTCCGGAAATATTCCGGATTTTTTATTGCAAAAAATCGCCCAAAAGCTTGAAAAACTAAAGAAAATCAAGTATAATTATAATGTAAAAATATTGACAATCTTTAGAAGGTTTGAGGCTTTAATGAAAAAGAGTTTATTAATTGATTTTTTGACAATTATATTAATATTTAGTCTTAGCTTTGGAAGCGTTTTTGCATATACAAAGGGCTATAACGGATACAGATATGCTCATAAAACTGAAGAAGGTTTGATTAATGGCTTAGATATTTCTTCCTGGCAGGATGTAATACCTGTAAGCACATATAAGAAATTTAAGGAAGCAGGGGTTGAATTCGTCATTCTTAGATCCAGCTTTACTCGTATTAATTCTGGAAATCGTGAAGTGGACCCTTGTTTTGAACAAAACTATAAGAACGCAAAAGAAGCAGGTTTGGATATAGGCATATATCACTATTCCTGTGCTAAGACAGTTACTCAAGCTCAAAATGAAGCTCTTTACACTTTAAAGAAAATAATTGGCAAGAAAATAACATATCCGGTTTACATAGATGTTGAAGATCCTACAAACCAAGGAAACTTAAGCAAAGCTACTCTAGCAAATGTTGCCAACGCTTACTGTAAAGTCATAAGCAATGCAGGCTATAAGGCGGGCGTATACGCAAGTTTGTCTTGGTTTAAATCCAAAATAGGTACTATAGATTCAGATTACACAAAGTGGGTGGCACAGTATCCAGTAAGTGGTAATACAACTAAGACAGTTAAAGATGAAAAGGAATGTGCTGCGAAATTTTCTTACGATATTTGGCAATATTCCAGCGAAGGAAAGATTTCACCTTTCAAAGGTAAATTAGATTGTAATTTCTGTTATAAGAACTTTAAGACAGGTAAAAGAGTATATTCACACAATTATCCTGTAAAGCTGGATTTGGGAAAAGGCTTTGACATCTATGGAACAGTTGCATCAAACAAAAGCATAAAATCTGTTAAAGTTCAGATTTTAGACAAAGACGGTAAAATTGTTCAATCAGAAACAAGAGAGCCTGGTGAAAAAACCTATAGCTTATCAAAGATTTCCAATAGTATTAAATTTAGTAAACTTAAAATTGGAACATATAAATATAGACTTAAGGTAAAGGATTCTGTCGGTGAAAAGACTTTAATTAATAAATCATTCAAGGTTGCTACAGATTCCAAGCTTAAAATTGATAGCACAGCAAACTATCCTACAAAGTTTTTCCAGGGAGAAAGCTTTTCCATAAAGGGTAAGGTAAGCTCAAATTACAAGATAAGTTCCTTATACGCAAAGATTTGTGATGAAGATGGTACTGTTGTTTACAAGAAGACAGCAAGCCCTAACACTACAAGCTATTCACTTAGTAAGTTAGCTTCTTCCTTGAAGTTTAAAGAACTACCTAAGGGTAAATACACATATACTGTATGGGCTAAGGATTCAAAGATCAACCTTACACTTTTGAAGAAAGATTTCAGGGTTTACAAGGAAGCATATATTAAAGCGGTGAACTTCCAAATGCCTCAAGAAATCGAGCAGGGTAATGAATTTACCATGAAGGGTAAGATCTCATCCAATTATTACCTGAGAAATTTCAAGGTATGGATTAGATATGAGAGCGGAACTAAGAAGGGAAAATACAGAGCCCAAGTTACAAAGGATTTGAGCAATAATCTGTCTTCAAATTATGTGCTTGATAAGTATAAAGGTATAACATTTACCAAATTGCCTAAGGGCAAATATAAGTTAATAATCAAGGCCAGCGTTAAGCCTATTGGAACAACCATAGAAAAGACCTTGTATAATAAGTATTTTACTGTAGTATAGTTAGCATTTTGCTAAACAGGTGTTAAAATGGCTAAAACACAAAAAAAGAATACTCAAAAGAAGAGTAAGGAAAAAGAGAAACAAGTTAATATTCAGGAAGAACGCCATAGCAATCTTTTTGATGAAATATGGGGTTTGGTAATCGTTGCCCTAGGCATCTTCCTTATCTTTGCACTGTTAACAGAACACTGCGGTGCTTTGGGAGAAAAAATCAGCTACGTTCTTGCCGGTTTATTCGGAGGAACTGCAATAGCATTACCTTTCTTCTTCCTTTTGGCAGGTCTGTTGCTGTTGATTCACAAGGTGGCTCATTTAAATATCAAGTCATTCATCATATCATTGATACTTTTCATCAATATTGATTTGGTATTCAGCATAAACTATTTAAATGGCGCTTTGGAATTTAATGTGAAGGAATTCTTCATTAGCGGTACAGAATCAGAAAGCGGTGGCGTCTGTGGTATGTCACTGGGCTACGGTTTGATGAAGCTAGTGGGAGATGTAGGTATTTGGGTTGTTGCAATAGTTGTAATAATCATATGCATAATGTTGCTTTTAAATACTCCTTTATCAAGATTTCTTCATATCAGCTCTAAGCCTATTAAAGACAAGGTTGAAGAGATTAAGAATAGGCCAGAAAAGGAAGTTACAAGCGATATTAATATCTCAAACACAGATAATGGCATTGAAGTAACACGTGATTATACAAAACGTAGAAAGCCACTTATGACAGTGAGCTTTACTGAAGAAAAGCCTAAGAACAAGAAAAAGAGCAATGTTAAATACAACATGGCTTATGAAGATGAGATAACAGGTAATGGAGAAAAGACTAAAACTAAGGCTGGCTTTGGCCTAGACGGTAGCCCAGCTAAGAGCCAAAAGGGCTTTGGCCTAGATGGAGGAACTACTGTTAAAGCGGGCTATGGTTTAGATGATTCAAATGATAAGAAGAGCACTAAAGCAAAAACTAGCTCCAATCCTGTTAAAACTACAGGAGCTACAATTAGTTCCTATGAGGATAAGGGCCCTACAAAAGCAGAACTTAAAAACGCTAAGCTTGATCAAAGTGAAATCAATATGACTAAGGCTGGAACTCTATACAAGCTTCCACCTATCAACTTATTGAACACACCATCCAGACAAAAGAGCGATGATCGTTCTGTCCTTGAACAAAGAGTTTATGATTTGGAAGAAACTTTAAGAAACTTCAATGTGGATGCAAAGGTTGTTCAAGTTACACAGGGACCAACAGTTACTAGATTTGAAGTACAACCTGCAATGGGTGTGCGCGTAAATACTATAGTTAATCTTTCAGATGATATTGCTTTAAATCTAAGAGCAAAGAGCATTAGAATGGAAGCTCCAATTCCAGGAAAGAACGCTATAGGCATTGAAATTGAAAACGAAAACATAAATTCCGTAGGTTTGAGAGAAATTATTGAATCTAAGGAATTTAAGAATATGGATTCTAATATTGGAATAGCTTTAGGTAAAGACATAGGCGGTAAAGCTATAGTTTCCGACTTAGCTAAGATGCCACATTTACTTGTTGCTGGTGCAACTGGTTCAGGTAAGTCAGTATGTATTAATACTATAATCACAAGTATTTTGTATAGAGCTACACCTGACCAAGTTAAGCTGATATTAATAGATCCAAAGGTTGTAGAATTGGGCAATTACAATGGTATTCCACATCTGTTAATACCTGTAGTTACTGATACAACAAAGGCTGCAGCTGCTTTGAACTGGGCTGTTGCAGAGATGACAGAAAGATACAGAAAGTTTGAAAAGCTTAAGGTTCGTAATCTTGAAAGCTATAACCATAAAGTTAGACTTATGGCAAAGAAAGAGGATAATGAATTTGAAGAGTTACCGCAAATTGTTATCGTAATCGACGAGCTTGCAGATTTAATGATGACTGCAAAGAAGCAAGTTGAAGAAGCTATAGTTCGTTTAACTCAATTGGCAAGAGCTGCAGGCATGCATTTAATCGTTGCAACACAAAGACCTTCTACAGATGTTGTAACAGGTTTGATTAAATCAAATATACCTGCACGTATAGCTTTTAGAATGGCATCCTATCACGACTCCATGACAGTAATCGACACTAAGGGTGCTGAAAGCTTAGTTGGAAACGGAGATATGCTATTCTGCCCAACTAATTCAACTATACGTATTCAAGGCGCTTTCTTAACAGATAAGGAATTGAAAGATGTTTTGGAATTTGTTAAAGCACAAGTGCCAGATCCAAAATACGATGAAGAAGTAATTACTACTATAGAAAAACCAGCTAGCCTTGTTGAAGAAGGCTCAGGCGATGAAGACGAATTAATGGAAGAAGCAATTCTTCATGTTATTCGTGCTAAGCAAGCTTCCGTATCAATGCTTCAAAGACGCTTTAGAATAGGATATAACAGAGCGGCTAGAATGATTGATGCTATGGAAGAACAAGGAATAATCGGCCCTTCAGAAGGGGCTAAGCCAAGAACTGTTTTAATGACAGAAGAGGAATATTATCAATGATAATATATTTTACAACTTTAGGATGCCCTAAGAACTTCAATGATACAGAGGTTGCAAAGGGCATACTAGTTGAAAATTCATACACAATTACAGATGATATAGAGGAAGCCGACGTTATTGTTGTAAACACTTGTGGCTTTATAAATGACGCTAAGGTAGAATCCATTAATCAAATTATCCAATTGATGCCTTATAAGGAAGAGGGTAAAAAGCTTGTCGTTTCAGGTTGCCTTACAAAGCGCTATGCAAAAGAGCTTATGGAAGAAATGCCTGAGGTGGACCTGTTTATAGGTGTTAACGAATACGCTAAACTCCCTGAGCTTTTAAAGGATTTGGATAATAGAAAAGCTTTGGTAGAAGAATGGGATGGATGTCCTTTAGGTGCTGAACCTAGAAAATATGATGACAATCCATATTCTGCTACTCTTAAAATCGCTGAGGGCTGTAACAATCGTTGCACTTATTGTGCAATACCAGATATTCGTGGTGGATTTAGAAGCAAGCCTATGGATTTAATCATTGAAGAGGCGAAGCTTTTAGCTGACAAGGGTTGTAAGGAATTGATTCTAATTGCTCAGGATTTAACTCTATACGGCTATGATCTTTATGGAGAATATAAACTGTCCGATTTGGTTCGTCAGCTTGCAAAGATTGATAAAATCAAATGGATACGTTTGATGTATTGTTATGAAGATAGAATCAACGATGAATTAATTAAGACCATCAAAGAAGAAGCTAAGGTCTGCAAATATTTAGATATACCTATTCAACATATCAGCAATGGCGTTTTAAAAGCTATGCACAGAAGATCAACTAGTGATAGCATTAAAACTACTCTTGCAAAGCTTAGAAAAGAAATACCAGATATCAATATTAGAACTACTTTGATTATTGGTTTCCCTGGTGAAAGTGAAGAGGACTTTGAGGAGCTTTTAGACTTTGTTGAGGATGAGAAATTTGAACGCTTAGGATGCTTTGCTTATTCCATGGAGGATAATACTCCTGCTGCAAAGATGGAAAAGCAAATTGATGAAGATGTTAAGCAAGAGCGCGTTGATGCAATTATGCGCCGTCAATTGGATATTTCCCTGGAGCATAACAAGGAGAAAATAGGCAGGGTATTAGATGTGCTTGTTGAAGAGGTGGATGATACCAAGGATAATTCCTACATTGGTAGAACCCAATATGACGCACCAGAAATTGATAATAGCGTGATATTTACTTCTCTTAGAGCTCTTAAAGCGGGAGATTTCCTTAGAGTAAGAATTATAGATGCTTTTGATTATGATTTAGTAGGAACGGAGGAAGCTTAAATGACTTTACCAAATAAATTAACATTGACAAGAATAGCAGCAGTTCCTGTATTTATCTTATGTTATTTCTATAAGCTGTTTTTTGTGGCTTTAATAATCTTTATTTTAGCTTCTATAACAGACTTACTTGACGGAAAAATTGCGAGAAGAGATAACTTGGTTACCGATTTCGGCAAGATTATGGATCCACTGGCTGATAAGATTTTGGTATATTCAGCCTTGGTATTAATGGTTGAGGATAACACTTTAAAAGCATGGGTTTTACTTGTTATTTTAGCAAGAGAGTTCTTAGTTGCAGGAATAAGAACAGTTTCTGCTGCCAAAGGCAAAGACGTTGCTGCAGTTTTTAGCGGAAAGCTTAAAACAGTTTTCCAAATGGGAGCGACTATGGTTTTGCTTTTTGCTATGGCTTTAGGAAAGTGTAATTGCCAAGATGTAGCTTATTACTTCGATTTAATCGGCCATATTGGTATGTATGTAGCTGTAGCTTTGACAATCTATTCAGGTGTTGAAATTACAATTAAAAATAAAGAGATTTTTGAAGAGATGTAAAATGGGGAGCTTTTATAGCTCCCTTTGTAATAGGAGAAGATAATGAAAGCTGCAATATTAAGTGTGGGAACAGAAATATTATTTGGACAGACTGTTAATACAAATGCAACATATTTATCCCAGGGTTTAAATGAGCTGGGCTTTGATGTGTTGTACCATTATACAGTTGGAGATAATCCTAAGCGTTTGGAGGAAACTCTTTACGAGCTTATGTCAAAAGTTGATTTAATAGTATCAACAGGTGGACTTGGTCCCACAGAGGATGATTTAACTAAAGAAACTATATGCAAGGCTTTTGGAGAAAAACTTGTTAAGGACGAAAGGGTTTGGAATGAAATATTAGAGCGCTTTGGCAAAAACCATTGGGAAATAACTAAGAATAACGAAAAACAAGCCTATGTGCCTGAACACGGAACAGTTATACACAATGCTGTTGGTTCAGCTCCTGGATTTGCAATTACAAAGGATGGAGTGACTATAGTATCCATGCCTGGCCCTCCAAGAGAAATGAAGTATTTGTGGAATAATTTTGTTAAGGACTATTTGGCAGCTTTTAGCGATGAAAAATATTACAGCCTTACTCTTAGAACTTTCGGTATAGGTGAATCCAAGTTGGAAACAGTTTTAATCGATGAAATCCACGGACAAAGCGATCCTACAGTGGCCACATATGCCAAGGAGGGACAAACTCAGCTAAGGGTGACTTCAAAGCATAAGGATATTAACCAGGCTCGCAAAAAGGTTGAAGATGTGGTTAAAATAATCGAGGAAAAGATCCCTGGCAAGATTTATGCTTATGAAGATATAGACTTGCAAGCTTTAGTAGGAAAAATGTTGATTGAAAATAATCTGAGCATTTCCAGCGCTGAGTCTTGTACAGGAGGTTTGTTTGCCAGTGAATTAACAAATGTGCCTGGAATTTCCAAGGTATTCAAAGAGTCTTATGTAACATACAGTGAGAAGGCTAAAATGGAGATTCTAGGGGTTAAACAGGAGACTTTGGATAAATATACCGTTGTAAGCGAGCAGGTGGCACAAGAGATGGCAGAGGGCTTATACCGTAAAACAGGCTCAGATGTAAACATTGCCATTACAGGCATCGCTGGACCTGATGGTGGCACTGAGGAAAAGCCAGTAGGTACAATTTATATAGGCCTATGCTACAAAGGGGAAACTAAGGTAAAGCATATGAAATTAAATAACAATGGTAGAATTTGGGTTAAAAACTCAGCCATGTTAAATATGTTCCATATGATTTATGAGGCTATAAAAGCAGATGCTTAAATAACAATAAAATACACTTTTTGAACAATATATTACACTTTTTCAACAGTAAAAGCTTATATTTCAACAAGTTAAAGAAATTTATAAAATTTATTATAAAATATACTTGACCGCAAAAAATATATAGTGTATTATATAGAAAAGAACAAATGTTCTTTTTATGAAAAGTAAGGAGAAATTAAGATGGCAACTAAAAAGATGACTGTTGATCCAGTATTTGATTTAAAGGAAGATGAGAGAGATAAAGCCCTTGAAACTACAATGAACCAAATCCAAAAGACTTTTGGAAAAGGTGCCATTATGAGATTGGGCGATGAGGGTACAGCATTAAATATTGAAGCTATTTCTACAGGTTCAATAAGCTTGGATATAGCTACAGGTATTGGCGGTGTTCCAAAGGGTAGAATTGTAGAAATCTATGGACCTGAATCATCTGGTAAAACCACTTTAACATTACATGTAATAGCTGAAGCACAAAAGAACGGCGGAAGAGCAGCATTTATTGATGCAGAACACGCATTGGATCCTATCTATGCAGAGAATCTAGGTGTTCATATTGATGAACTATTAGTTTCACAACCTGATACAGGAGAACAAGCTTTAGAAATTTGTGAAATGCTTACTCGCTCAGGTGCATTAGATGTTATTGTTGTAGACTCTGTTGCTGCTTTGGTTCCAAAGGCTGAAATCGAAGGCAATATGGGTGATGCAACTGTTGGTGCTCAAGCTAGACTTATGTCTCAAGCTTTGAGAAAACTTACAGGTATTGTTAATAAATCTAATACTTGTGTAATATTTATCAATCAATTGAGAGAAAAAATTGGCGTTATGTTTGGTAACCCTGAGACTACAACAGGTGGCCGTGCTTTGAAATTCTACTCATCAATGCGTATTGATGTAAGAAGAGTTGAAGCTATCAAATCAGGTGACCAATTCCTTGGAAATAGAACACGTGCAAAGATTGTAAAGAACAAGGTTGCACCTCCATTCAAACAAGCAGAGTTTGATATCATGTACGGAGAAGGTATTTCAAAGGTAGGAGATCTACTTGATTGTGCAGTAAATGAAGGTCTAATTGAAAAGGCTGGCTCATGGTATAGCTACAAGGATGAAAGAATAGGCCAAGGTCGTGAAAATGTTAAATTGTTCCTTGAAGACCATGAAGAAATAGTAGAAGAACTAGAACAAGTAATCTATGAAAGATTAAAGCCTGTGTCAAAGGAAGATGTTGATGATGTAATGGATATATTAAACTTTGACGAAAATGGTGAAATAATCGAATAAAATGTTGCAAAATAGCCGAGAATTTCCTTGACAAAGGGTCTCGGCTTTTGTTATAATATTACGGTATTTGTGATAAAGCGAATACTTTGTTTAGAGCCGCACGAAATTGGTTTGTGAAATGAAGCATATATTAGCTTCTACCATAAGATCGGCGAGACTGGAAAGAGGAGGAAAATTTATAATGTATGCAGTAATTCAAACTGGAGGAAAGCAATACAAGGTTGAAGTTGGTGATGTAATCAACGTTGAAAAGCTAGACGTTAAAGTTGGCGCAAAGGTAAATCTTGATTGCTTATTAACAAGTGACGGTAAAGACGTTAAAGTTGGTACACCATCTTTAGGCGAAATCGTTGAAGCAAAGGTAATCGAACACGGAAAGGGTGAAAAGCTTGTAATTTACAAGTATAAGCCTAAGAAGGATTACAGAAAGAAACAAGGACACAGACAACCTTATACTCAATTGGAAATTCTTTCAATTGGTGGTGAAAAGGCTGCTCCTGCTAAGAAGGCAGCTCCTAAGAAGGAAGCTCCAAAGGCTGAAGCAAAGGCAGAAGTTAAGGAAGCTCCAAAGGCTGAAGCTAAGGCAGAAGTTAAGGTTTCAATGTCAATGAAGAAGGACGAACTAATTGCTGTAGCAGAAGCTAACGGTATTAAGGTTAATGCTAAGGATACAAAGGCTGTTATTATCGAAACTATCGAAGCAGCTATGAAATAGAAATAGGAGGTAACTGACTATGTCAAGTAAGAAAGGTGTAGGTAGTTCCAAGAACGGTAGAGATTCAGAATCGAAGCGTTTAGGAGTTAAAAGAGGCGACGGCCAATTTGTTACAGCAGGAAGCATTCTTGTTAGACAAAGAGGAACAAAATTCCATCCAGGCAATAACGTAGGTATTGGCGGAGATGATACATTATTTGCTAAGGTAGACGGTGCTGTAAAATTTGAAAGATATGACAAGAAGAGAAAGCAAGTAAGCGTTTACCCAAAGGAAGCATAATTTAATATGTAAAATTACCCCCATTACCTATGGGGGTTTTATATTTAGTGAAGCCTATGGAGTGAGATTCTTCAGGCAGAAAGAGAGAATAAAGATTATGGAAAGAAGAATTGGAACAGTATCAAGAGGTCTTAGAGGTCCAATTGTTAAAGAGGGAGATAATCTTAGAAAAATCGTTGTTGATATTGTTATGGATTGCATTAACAACGGAGAATTTGAAATCGGTAAAAAGGACGTACTAGCTGTTACTGAATCTATTTTAGCTAGATCACAAGCAAATTACGCAACAACAAATCAATTAGCTAAAGATGTAAAAGCAAAATTAGGTGGAGGCACTGTAGGTGTTGTATTCCCAATTTTGAGCAGAAACAGATTTGCTATTTGTTTAAGAGGTATTGCTAGAGGATCAAAGAAGGTAGTACTTCAACTAAGCTATCCAAGCGATGAAGTAGGTAACCATATCTTAGATTATGATAGACTTGATGCAGCAGGTGTTAACCCTTATTCAGATGTTCTTACACAAGAAGAATTTGAAGCTAAATTCGGAAAGTCAAGACATACATTTACTAACGTAGACTATGTAAATTACTATAAGGGTATCATTGAGGAAGAGGGAGCAGAAGCAGAAGTAATCTTTGCTAATAATCCTAAAGAAATTTTAAAGTACACTAAGAATGTTATTTGTGCAGATATTCACACTCGCAGAAGATCCAAGAGATTGGTTAAGGAAGCAGGCGGTGAAGTTGTACTTGGAATGGATGATTTGTTAACTGCACCAGTTGATGGTTCAGGCTACAATCCTGACTATGGTATTTTAGGTTCAAATAAGGCTACAGAGGAAACTATTAAACTATTCCCAATTCACTGTCAAGAGTTTGTTGAAGGAGTTCAAGCAGACATTAAGGAATTGACAGGCAAGACTATTGAAGTAATGGTTTATGGCGATGGAGCCTTCAAGGATCCAGTAGGAAAGATCTGGGAACTTGCAGATCCAGTAGTATCACCAGGATATACAAGTGGACTAGAAGGTCAACCTAACGAACTAAAGCTTAAGTTCTTAGCTGATAATGAATTCGCTAATTTACAAGGCGAAGAATTAAAGGAAGCTATTGAAGCAGCTATTAGAGAAAAGGATGCAAATCTAGTAGGTACTATGGAAACTGAAGGAACTACACCTAGAAAACTTACAGATTTACTAGGTTCTCTATGTGACTTAACTTCAGGTTCAGGAGACAAGGGTACTCCATTTATCTATATCCAAGGATATTTTGATAATTACACAGATTAATATATAAGGGTAGCTATTTTCCATAGCTACCTTTATTTTTTCGCCATTTTCCTGTATAATTATGGTGTAAGAATATTGAAAATATGGAGAAATATTATGTTCGTAGATAGAGCAAAAATTCAAATTAAATCAGGCAAGGGTGGAAACGGCTGCGTTTCTTTTAGAAGAGAACCATATGTACCAGAAGGTGGTCCTAATGGTGGTGATGGTGGAAAAGGCGGAAATGTAATTTTCCAAGCTGATAGAAACTTGCGCACTTTAATGGATTTTAGATACAAAAGAAAATACGAGGCAGAAAACGGCCAAGACGGCATGAAATATAACAAGTTTGGAAAGGACGGAGAAGATCTAATCATTAAGGTTCCTTGTGGAACTGTTGTTATTGATGAAGAATCTGGACTTCCAATGAAGGACTTAACAGAGGACGGAGAAAGCTTTATCGCCGCAAAAGGTGGTAAGGGCGGAAAAGGAAATGTACACTTTAAGTCTTCCACTAGACAGGCTCCTAACTTCGCTGAAGCTGGTGGCTTTGCAAAGGAAAGAAGCATTATTCTAGAGCTTAAACTTATTGCAGACGTTGGTCTTGTAGGCTTTCCAAATGTAGGAAAATCTTCACTTTTAGCAACAGCTACAAGCGCTAAGCCTAAAATTGCGGATTATCATTTTACTACTATTGATCCTAATTTAGGTGTGGTACAAGTTTCCAATACTAGCTTTGCAATGGCTGATATTGCAGGAATCATAGAGGGCGCTAACGAAGGTTTGGGACTTGGATTCCAATTCCTAAAACATATTGAAAGAACTAAGGTCTTAATTCATGTTGTGGATGTTTCCGGCATGGAAGGAAGAGACCCTATAGATGATTTTGATAAGATCTTATTAG
Source organism: Clostridia bacterium (assembly GCA_024403115.1). Classification (GTDB taxonomy): domain Bacteria; phylum Bacillota; class Clostridia; order Peptostreptococcales; family Anaerovoracaceae; genus JAKSSK01. The sequence goes on along the minus strand of JAKSSL010000002.1, from coordinate 47,673 downwards.
AATTAGAAAAGTATAATCCTAAGATTCTTAAAAAGCCAATGATAGTCGCAGCAAACAAAATCGACATGGTTGATATGGATGGAGAGGATTATAAGGCTTTCGTAAAGTATGTTACAGATAAGGGTTATGAAGTATTCCCAATTTCTGCACCAATTAATATAGGTGTTGAAGAGCTTATGCAAGCTGCTGCCAAGGAACTTGCGAAAGTTATTGATGAAGTTGACGAGGGCTACACAGAATACTTTGACTTTGAAAAGGATGATAAGGATCCTGATTACACAAAGATATTTGCTAGCTACGATGAAGATGAAGATTGCTATGTGCTGGAGGGAAAACAGCTTACAAAGATCTTCAATTCCACTAATTTCCAAGATTTCGGTTCCCTTAGATATCTATATAAATATATAGAGAAAAAAGGTGGAATTGAAATGCTTAAGGAATTAGGCCTTGAAGAAGGGGATACAATTAAAATTAATGATTTTGAAATGGAATATATTCCAGAGGATTAGTATATGAAATATTTAACAAATGATATGGTGGAAGAACTTTTTGAAAAGTACAACACACCAAGCAATGTTATAGAACATTGCAAAGCTGTTCGTGATGTGGCAGTTGCAATTGGTAAAGAATTAAATACTCATGGCTATGATTTGGATATTGGATTAATCAACGGTGCAGCTTATGCTCATGATTTTATCCGTGTTATGCCAAAGCATGATGTTACTGGAGCATCTCTATTAATGGAATATGGCTTTGTTAGAGAGGCTGCAATCGTATTGGTTCATATGAGATATCCACAATTCAGTCCTATGGATAAAATCAACGAAACTGATATAGTTTGTCTTGCTGACAGATTGGTTAAAGATGATCAATACGTTGGTTTAGACGAAAGAATAGATTATGTAATTGCAAAGATTAATGATCCTGCCAAAACTCCTGGAATTTTAAGGAGTAAGAACAATGCTCAAAAGTTCATAGATGGGGTAGAAAAGATTTGTAAAAAATCCATAAAGGAAATCGTAAATGTATAAATTAGACAGTATTTTAAAAAGGGTTGAAAAACCAGCAAGATATATAGGAAATGAAATAAATGCAGTCCACAAGGATAATCATGTGGGCTGTAATTTTGCTTTTGCTTTTCCTGATACTTACGAGATAGGAATGTCATATACAGGTCTTCAGATTTTGTATAATATTCTTAATAAGGAAGATGACATTTGGTGCCAAAGAGTGTTTGCGCCTGCTAGGGATATGGAAGAAATTATGAGAAATGAAAATATCCCCCTTTTTGCCTTAGAAAGCAAAATGAATGTTAAGGATATGGACATAATAGGTTTTACACTTCAATATGAAATGTCCTATACAAACATTTTGAATATGCTTGATTTGGCAGGAATTCCTCTATTAAGAGAAGAACGTGATGATTCATTTCCTTTGGTAATTGCTGGAGGCCCATGTGCCTTTAATCCTGAACCTTTGGCAGACTTTATCGATGTATTTCTAATCGGTGATGGTGAAGAATTATTGCCAGAACTTTGCGAATTATATGTGGAGTATAAAGGTAAAGGGAAGGATGCTTTTCTAGGGGCTGTAAGCCGTTTACAAGGGGTTTATGTGCCTAAATTGTATGAAATTAGCTATGACGAGAACGGCTTTATAACAAGCGAATTTAAGCCTGTATTGAGGGCTATTGTTGATGATTTGGATAAAGTGGATTTCCCAACAAAGCCACTCGTTCCTTTGAGCGATGTTGTCCACGACAGAGCTATAGTTGAAAGCTTTAGAGGCTGTACTAGAGGCTGCAGATTCTGTCAAGCAGGTATGATTTATCGCCCAATTCGTGAAAGAAGCAAGGATAACATCATTAATATTGCAAAAAGTGAGATTGAAAATACAGGTCATGATGAGCTTTCATTGCTATCACTTTCCACAAGCGATTATTCCGATTTTAAAGGCCTAGCTTTAGGACTTTTAGACTATTGCAGTGCTAATAATGTGGCTTTATCCTTGCCTTCACTTAGACTTGATTCCTTCTCATTTGAGGTTTTAAATGAGATTCAAAAATACAAGAAATCAGGCCTTACTTTTGCTGTGGAAGCAGGTTCTCAAAGGCTTAGAGATGTTATAAACAAGGGTATTACAGAGGATGATATCTATGAGGCCGTTTCAAAAGCCATCGATTTAGGCTGGAGAAATGTAAAGCTATACTTTATGATTGGCCTACCTGGTGAAACTTATGAAGATCTAGATGGAATCGCCAATATTGCTAAACACATTCTTGACATTAAGCGTGAAAAGAATGGTGGAAAGCTTGGAAAGTTCAATGTTACAGTTTCTGTGTCTAATTTTGTGCCAAAAGCTTTTACACCTTTCCAATGGCTAGGACAAAATACTGCCAAGGAGTTTGAAGAAAAGCATAACTATTTAGCTTCTCAGCTTTATGTAAAAGGCATAACTTTTAATTATCACGATAACAAAACTAGCGAACTTGAAGCTTTACTTGCAAGAGGCGACAGAAGAGTTGGAAAGATTCTTTTGAATGCATATAAATTAGGTGCCAAGATGGATAGCTGGAGCGAACACTTTGATCCAGAATTGTGGCACAAAGCGGCCCAATTAGCAGGGCTTTCAATAGATTTCTACACAAGCCGTGAGAGAGATGTGAACGAGGCTTTGCCTTGGGATATTATAGATTGTGGAGTTAGTAAGGCATATTTGCTTTCTGAATATGAGAAATCAAAGAAAGCTTTAACTACCCATGATTGCCGTCTATCTTGTACAGGATGCGGTATGAATAGATATACTGAATGTAAGTGGGGTGGCTGTAATGAGTAAATATTTAATTAAATTTAACAAGCTATCCTATGCAAAATACATATCCCATTTGGACATGAACAGGATGTTTAGAAGAATTATTAGGGCTTCAGGCATTAAATTGAGCTATTCACAGGGCTACAATCCTCATCCAAAGATGAATTTTGCACAGCCTTTACCGCTGGCTTATGAAGGATACAATGAAATGCTAATGATAGAATGCGATGAATTCTACGAAACTGATTTCATTGAGAAAGCATTGAGCGAAAGAATGCCTTTAGGCTTTGAAATTCTATCATGTGTGGAGATGGATCAAGACATTAAGAGCTTGGCAGCCATTGCAAATTACAGCAATTATACCTTGTTCATTCCTGGTGAATATACTGTTGAAGATGTGGCAGGATATTTGAATCAGGCTGAAATCAAGGCTTTAAAGAGGATGAAGAAGACTAAGGAATATGCATGGGTTGATATTAAAGACAAGATTCTTGCTTTTGAATTATTAGAGGGTAAGGATGAAATCCAACGCTCTCCTTTCTCTTTAAAAGCAGATTCTAGAGCAGAATCCATACTTAGCCCAGAATTAGTAATTCAAAGCTTCCTAAATTATCTAAATAAAGAGATTCCACGTGAAGAAATCGACGTGGAAAGGAACGAGGTAGCTTTATTGAAGTCTGTTGACAAATTCTAAGCTTTTATATAAAATGAGTTCGCCGTATTAAGGAAAGGGGAATGATGGATTATAAATTAAAACTTAAAGAATTAGTCGAGAAAGTCAAGACTGATAAGAAAAAGTATATTATTATTGCAGCTATTACAATACTTGTTATAGCTGCTTTTTTATTGACGACAAATATTGACAAGGGTGGAGATGAGATCCTTGTAGAAAGTGATGAAAGCATTGAAAACACTGAGGAAAACCTTGTATCTGACAATGGGGAAATCACAGAGGAAAGTCCAGCGCTAATATATGTTGACATTTCTGGAGAAGTGAAAGAAGAGGGCGTTTATGAAATGGAAAATGGTGATAGAATCTTTCAGCTTATTGAGAAGGCAGGTGGCTTGACTAAGAAAGCGAACTTAGATGATATTAATCAGGCTGAAATATTAGTAGATGGTCAGAAAATAGTGATTCCTAGCCTTGAAAATAAGGAGAGCAAAGAGGAAAGCTCTTCTGGTGGATCGGAATCCTCTCAATCAAATAGCAATGGTTTAGTTAATATAAACAAGGCTGATTCCACGGAATTGCAATCTATTCCGGGAATTGGGCCTTCCAAAGCTCAAAAGATTGTGGATTATAGAAATCAGAACGGAAATTTCGGTAAAATAGAGGATTTGACCAAGGTGAGTGGTATCGGTGACAAAACGCTTGAAAACATGAGACCTTACATTTGCATATAATTTGTTCACAATTTGTGACACCCTATTGCATTTGAAAATATTTATATTAATATATATGTCACAATTGACATAATGAATGGAAAGGGGATGAGATTATGTTAAAAGTAGGAATCATTGATAGCGATAAGAAAAGCGTAAAGGATTTAAAAAATATTATCGCCAGAAGTAATGATATGCGTCTTGTTTTTTCTACAAACTCTGGGAAGCAGGGTCTAAACTACATAAAAACTATACAAAGTGATGTAATTGTAATGGATTTATGCTTAGAAGATTTAGATGGATTATCCTTGTTAGAGGAGTTATCTCAAGAGAAAGGCTTAAGTTTACCGAAGATAATTATTGTTTCCAATATTAAGCAAGAGGATTCCATTACGGAAGCTATTAACTATGGTGCAGCTTACTATATGTTTAAACCTATAAACTATTCGCTTTTGATAAGGAGAATACAAGGTTTTGGCCATTTTAAGGATTCATATATGGATGCTGACCATAGAAAGATAGAAAATGCCATATTTATGGATGCTTTAAAGACTAACGAAATGGAAATATCTATAGGAAACTATTTGGCACAGCTGGGAATTTCTCCTAGTCTATCTGGATACAGGTATTTAAAGGATGCCATACGCCTTGTGATAAGTGATTCAAGCTATCTTAACAAGATGACAAAGGGCCTATATGAAACCGTTGCAATTCTAAACAACACAACATGGACAAGGGTGGAGAGAAATATGCGTTTTGCCATTAATAATGCATATCAAATGTGCAGTAGAGATCAGGTAGAGCTTACCACTTGGAATTATATAGTTGGCCGTAGACCTAGACCTACTAATATGGACTTTATATGTTTTGCCTGCGAGAACTTTAAAAGGAGCAACAAAGGTAGATTTGTTCTTGAAAAATAGTGTATTTTAAGGTAAAATATCTCTTGCTTAAGGAGAAATTTTATGGATAAAAAACTTATTGACAGAATAAACGAATTAGCTGCAAAGGCGAAATCCGAAGGTTTAAGCCCTGAAGAAATTAAGGAAAGGGCTGACTTAAGGGAAGAATATTTGTTGCAATTTAGAAAAAATTTCAGAGCACAATTGGATAATATTGAGATTGTAGACCCTGATGATCCTAGATTAGATAAGAACAAGAAAAATTAAGAAAAAGGCGGATTTTTTCCGTCTTTTTTATGTATTTTTTGTCGCTTTTGGTATATAATAAGTAGGTTAGAAAAGTACATAATATAGCAAAATATTATTGCTATCGCATATATTTCGGAGAGGAGAAAGAAAAGAAATAATATGAAACAAGTCTATTTAGATTATTCTGCAACAACTCCCGTTAAAAAGGAAGTTTTAGATCAAATGATTCCGTACTATACTGAGCATTTCGGTAATCCATCAAGCCTATATTCCATCGGCTTGGAATCCAAGGAAGCCGTTAATAAAGCTAAGGAACAAGTAGCTTCATTAATTAATGCTGATCCTGGTGAAATCTATTTCACAGCAGGTGGTACAGAATCAGATAACTGGGTAATATTTGGTGTAGCTGATGCTTTGAAAAACAAGGGAAATCATATAATCACTACACAAATCGAACATCACGCTATGCTTCATTCATGTGAACATTTAGAAAAGCATGGTTATGAAATAACTTATCTTCCAGTTAATGAAGAAGGTTTTGTTAGTCCTGAAGACTTAGAAAAAGCAATAACTGATAAGACTATTCTTGTTAGTGTTATGCTAGTAAATAACGAAATCGGAACAGTTCAACCTATTAAGGAACTTGCAGCTGTTGCTAAGAAACATGGCGTTTTATTCCACACAGATGCAGTTCAAGGTCTTGGAAATGTTCCAATTGATGTAAAGGACATGGGAGTTGATTTCGTATCTCTATCATCTCATAAGATCTACGGACCTAAGGGTGAAGGTGGATTATACATGAGAAAAGGTGTAAAGATCTCAAACTTTGTATTCGGTGGTGCTCAAGAAAAGGGCAAGCGTGCTGGTACAGAAAATCTTCCAGGAATTGTTGGATTCGGTGCAGCTGCTGAATTAGCAAAGAAGAATTTCGATGAACACGTTAAGCATTGTTCCAGCTTGAGAGATTACCTAGTTGAACAAATCCTTGAAAAGATTCCAGACACTTACTATAACGGACCAAAGGATAGTTCAAAGAGACATCCTGGAAATGCTAATATTACATTTGAATACATTGAAGGTGAAAGTATTTTACTATTATTGGATCAATTCGGAATTTCAGTTTCTACAGGTTCTGCTTGTTCCTCAAAATCTTTAAAGCCTTCACATGTACTAAGTGCAATTGGTATTCCTGTAACAAAAATTCACGGTTCTGTAAGACTTACAGTTGGTGATTTTACAACAAAAGAAGATATCGACTATGTGGTTGAAAAATTAGAATTAATTGTTGGAAGACTTCGCGAAATTTCTTCCGTGAATGTAGAGAAAGGTTGGTAAAATATGTCTTTATATAATGATGTGGTAATGGACCATTTCCTAAACCCAAAGAATGTTGGAGAATTGGAAAATCCTGATGGAACAGGAGTTTACGGTTCACCAGTATGCGGAGATATGATGCAAATTCAAATTAAAGTTGAAGATGACGTCATTACTGACGCAAAGTTTAAGACTTTTGGATGCGGTTCAGCTATAGCTTCATCAAGCATGGCAACTTCAATGATTATTGGAAAGAACATTGAAGACGCATTGAAGATTAATAATAATGATGTTATTGATGCTCTTGGTGGACTTCCACCAGTAAAGGTGCATTGTTCAGTTTTGGCTGACGTTGCAATCAAGAAAGCTATTTGGGATTATGCTAACAAGAATGGTAAGCATTATGTTGGTTTAGAAGGATTCGATCCTTTCCAAGAAGAAGATCCTGACGAAGAAGAGGAAATTCCTGAAGAAGAATAGAATGTTAGATAAGAATAAAGTTGTATTAGGCTTAAGCGGTGGTGTTGATAGCGCCACTGCTGCTTTAATTTTAAGGGAACAAGGATATGAGCTTTATGGCTTTTGCTTCGATGTAAAAGGCGATGGCAAAGAATTAGAGGATGCGCAAAAGACTGCAGATGAGCTGGGTATTGAGCTGATTACTGCAGATGTATCCGCTGAATTCGACGCAAAGATTATTAATAATTTTTGCAGTGAGTATTTAAAAGCTAGAACACCTAACCCTTGTATTATTTGCAATCCTAATATTAAATTCAAACAACTCATGGAAGCAGCTGATAAAATCGGTGCATATTACATTGCAACAGGCCATTATGCCCGTATTTTTAAGGATGATTTAAGCTTAAAATGTTATATTAGACAAGGTGCAAATATGGCTAAAGATCAATCATATATGCTGTATAGATTGCCTGAGGAATATATCCAAAGAATCATTTTCCCTTTGGGGGATTTGGACGATAAAAACAAGGTGAGAGCTTTGGCAGAAGCAAATAATTTGTCTAATGCCATGAAGAAGGATTCCCAAGAGATTTGCTTTATAGATGACGACTCCAATTACATTGAGTTTTTGGAAAGCCGTGGCCTTACAACAGCCAAGGGAAATTTCGTGGACAAAGACGGTAATGTTTTGGGAGAGCATAAAGGCATTTCAAACTATACTATCGGCCAAAGAAAAGGACTTGGAATATCTTTGGGAAAGCCAGCCTTTGTTTGCCAAATTAAGCCTGACACAAATGAGGTGGTTTTGGGAGACAACGAGGATTTGTTTAAGGGTACCATTTCAGCTTCAGACTGTGTGTTCAGCTGTGGTAAAGGAGAGGATTATTTAGGTAAGGCTTTAAAAGCCAAGCTAAGGTATGCTCAAAAACCTGAAAACTGCCGAATCATTTCTAGTGAAGATGATTCCATAACAGTAGAATTTGATTCTCCTCAGAGAGCTGTAACACCAGGTCAATCACTGGTACTATATCAAGACGATGTTTTAATAGGTGGCGGATTCATAAATGGTTAAAAGCTTAAAAACGCTATCAAAACGAATATTTATTGTATTTATACTGGCTACAGTAGTTTTTTCAACTACCATTGGGCCAGTTTTTGCTTTAACTCAAGAGACAATGAATCACAGAATAGCCGATCTTGAGACTTTAAAGGATACATATTTTACAACTGATGGGAAAAAGGCCACTAGCAATACTGATTCCCGTTGTTTGGTTTCAAATGTATTAGCGAAAAACGATACAGTTAGAAATCTAATTTTCGAAAACAAGGGAAAAACATATATAAACAAAAAACTTCCAATTAAGAGCATAGATTTACTGCCTCGTCACTATTGCTTAGATTACGGTGGTAAGGCATCATGTGACGGCTATTCCTGTTACGGATTTGCCCAATTTGCTCTATGGTATATATATGCGAATACTTGTGATACAAATGTTTATACAAAAGACATTAAGCATAAGGTGATTTATAACTATGCTAATATGCATAGCTATGCCAAAAGAGGAGACATTATTCGTATTAAAGGTGGAAACTATTCTGGCCATTCAGCAATAGTTCTTTCCATTAAATCCAAGGGAGTCACTGTTTTGGATTGCAATACCTATGATAGTGGAATAAAGGAATACGCTAATGATAAGCATGCTTCTCGTATAAGAGTTCATGATATAAATTATGATGGAGACAATATTTATGTTTCAATTTCTCGAGGAACTTTTGACGGTGATAAAGAACCGGATAGCGGTGAGCCTGGTAGCAGTGAAAACATCCAAGATGAAGCAAGCAAGTTGAAAATATCAAATGCTGTATATCCAACAGAAATACTTCAAGGTAAAAACTTTAAAGTAGGTGGAAAAATCACTTCAAATTACGATATTAAGAAGATAAAAGTAAGCATTATTGATAAAGCTAGTAAGGAAGAAGTGAAGTCTAAGGAATTGTCACCAGAAGAAATGGTATACGAACTAAACCTTGATAATTACATCAAGTTCTCAAGTTTAAAAGCCGGTAGCTACACATATAAAATTGAAGCCACAGATTCAAAGTTGGCTGCAAGCAGTAGCAAGCTAAAATCCTTGTTAAGCAAAGACTTTAAAGTATTAGCTAGTAAGATCACTCTAGGTCAATACAAGACACCAGAACCTATAAAACTTGGCGGTTCATTTAGAGTGTGCGGTTTGGTAAAGTCTACCGTTAAGCTATCCAAAGTTTGGGTAAAGATTAAGAATAATAAGACTGGAAAGTACGTAATTTCAAAGTATGCTTGTCCAAATGCTACATCATACAAGCTTTCAAATCTAAACTCAAAGATTAAGTTTAGTAAACTTCCAGTTGGTTCATATACATATTACATTATTGCTAAGGACAAGAATCAAACAAAGACTTTAATCAACAAGAAGTTTGTCGTATATGGCAATAGCACAATGAAATTGTCCAATACACCTTATCCTGTAAAGCTTAAAAAGGGCGTAGGTTTCGTTGTAAAGGGTAATGTCATTTCTAATAATGTGCTAAGATTTGTAACCGTTAAAGTGCTTGATAAGAATGGCAAAGAAGTAATAAGAAAGACTGTAAATATTACAAGTCGATATGCTTTTAAATATGATTTATTTGAACTAGACAGCGACATCACAATTTCCAAATTAAAAGCAGGAAAATACACTTATGTTATAAAAGCTACAGACTATGCAAAAACAAAGACTTTAGCAAGCAAAAGCTTTACAATTACTAATTGACAGCCATTTTGATTTAGTATATAATAGGAGAGTAATTTAATAAGGCGATGAAGGAAAGAGTAACTTAGATAGAAGGGCTTACAGAGAGGATTTTATAGCTGAGAGAAATCCGTCCTGTTCGAAGGTGAAGATCACTCCCGAGCCAAACACAATAAGAGGCAGTTTGATGGAACTGCAATTAGGGTGGTACCGCGGTTTATAATCGTCCCTAACTGAATTTTAATTCGGCTAGGGATTTTTTATTAGTCTCTGGCAAGAGAGAGGAGAAAAAGAAAATGTTTGAAAAACTTTCAGACAAGCCCGTTGCACAAGTGCAAAACGAGCAAATTGAAAAATGGAACAAGCTTGATTTATTAAAGCTTTGTGTTGAAGAAAGAAAAGATGGAGAACCTTTCGTATTCTTCGAAGGTCCACCAACAGCCAACGGTAAGCCAGGCATTCACCATATGATGGCTAGAACTCTTAAGGATTCTATTAACCGTTACAAAACTATGAGAGGTTATCAAGTAAACCGTAAGGGTGGCTGGGATACTCATGGACTTCCTGTAGAAATCGAAGTTGAAAAGCAATTAGGCTTTAACGGCAAACAAGATATCGAAAAATACGGAATTAAAGAGTTCAATGAAAAGTGTAAAGCCAGCGTATTCACATATACTGACATGTGGAAAGAAATGTCAGATAGAATGGCATACATGGCTGATATGGATAATCCTTACATCACTTTGGACAATGACTACATTGAGTCAGTTTGGTGGATTATTAATCAATTCTTCCAAGCTGGATTAATCTATGAAGGTCACAAGATTTTACCTTTCTGCCCAAGATGTGGAACAGGTCTTGCTTCTCACGAAGTAGCTCAAGGCTATAAGATGGTTAAGGTAACTACTATAACTGCAAAGTTCAAGAAGAAGGGAACAGATAATGAATATTTCCTTGCATGGACAACAACTCCTTGGACTTTAGCTTCCAATGCTGCACTAACAGTTGGTCCAGAATACGACTATGTTAAGATCAAAATGTTAAGCGGTGACGAAGAAGGAAATATCTTCTATGTAGGAAAAGCTAGACTTGATGCAGTTATTAAGGATGAATATGAAGTTCTTGAAACTCTAAAGGGTAAAGATATGGAATTCTGGGAATATGAACAATTAATGCCGTTCATTAAACCAGATGCAAATAAGAATGCTTTTATAGTAACTTGCATGGATTATGTAACTACAGAAGATGGTACTGGAATAGTACATACTGCTCCTGCTTTTGGTGAAGACGACTACCAATGCGGAAGAAAGTACAATATTTCAGTAATGAATCCTGTAGATGAAACAGGTTGCTATACAGATACTCCTTGGAAGGGCCATTTCGTAATGGAAGATGGTCTTGATGTTGAAATCATCAAGTGGTTAGCAGCTGAAGATAAGATTTATGCTAAGGAAAAGCTAGAACATAACTATCCTCACTGCTGGAGATGTGATACTCCATTGGTATACTATGCTAAACCAAGCTGGTATATTGAAATGACTAAGCTTAAGGACCAATTAGTTGCAAATAACAACACAGTAAATTGGTATCCTGATTACGTTGGAGAAAAGAGATTTGGAAACTGGCTTGAAGAGGTTAAGGACTGGGCTATTTCACGTTCAAGATATTGGGGTACACCTATTCCAGTTTGGAGATGTGAATGTGGTCACCTAGAATCTGTAGGTAGCCGTGCTGAACTTAAGGAAAAAGCAATCCAAGACATTGATATTGATATAGAATTACATAGACCTTATGTAGATGATGTTACTTTCAAATGCCCATGCTGTGGTAAGGAAATGCATAGAATTCCTGAAGTTATGGACTGCTGGTTCGACTCAGGTTCAATGCCTTTCGCACAATGGCATTATCCATTTGAACATAAGGATGACTTTGATAAGTTATTCCCAGCAGACTTTATCTGCGAAGGAATTGACCAAACTAGAGGTTGGTTCTATTCATTAATGGCTATCTCAACATTTATTATGGGCAAATCACCATACAAGAATGTATTGGTTAATGACCTTATCTTAGATGCTCATGGTAAGAAGATGAGTAAGCACGTTGGAAATACAGTATCACCATTTGAAATGCTTGATAAGTATGGCGCTGATGCTACAAGATGGTATTTGCTATCAGTTTCACCAGCTTGGACTCCAACAAAGTTTGATGAAGATGGTCTAAAAGACGTTGTTAGTAAGTTCTTTGGAACATTGAAGAACGTATATAACTTCTTTGTTCTATATTCAAACAACGACAACATCAACCCTGCAGAATTTGAAGTTGACTACAAGGAAAGACCTGAGCTAGATAGATGGATACTTTCAAAGTACAACAAGCTTGTAAAGGAAGTATTGAACGATATGGACAGCTACGATCACATGAAGACAGTTCATGCAATTAATGATTTTGTAGTTGAAGACCTTTCAAACTGGTATATCAGACGTGCTCGTCGTAGATTCTACGCACCAGAATTAGATTTGGATAAGAGAAGCGTTTACGCTACAACTTATGAAATCCTTGTAGGAGTTGCTAGATTGATTGCTCCAATCGCTCCATTTATAGCTGATGAAATCTACACTAAGCTTACAGGTGAAAAGACTGTTCATACAGCATATATGCCTGAAGCTAAAGAAGAATTAATCGATTTAGAAAATGAGAGCAGAATGGACTTAGTTCGTGATTTGGTAACTTTGGGCCGTGGTGTTCGTGAAAAGGAAAAGATCAAGGTAAGACAACCTTTGGCAGCTGTTTTAGTAGATGGCGCATATGAGGAAAAGATCGGATATTTGGTAGGTCTAATCAAAGAAGAACTTAATATTAAGGAAGTTAAATTCGTTGATGATCTATCAGTATATATGGACTTCTCATTAAAGCCTAACTTCAGAGAAGTTGGTAAGGCTTTGGGAAGCAAGGTTAAAGCTTTTGGAGCATATTTGGCTTCAATTGATGCTGCTTCAGCAGGAGATTTCCTTGCAAAAGCAGAAAATGGTGTAGAAATTGAGCTTGAAGGCGAAAAGCTTACTGTGACAAAGGACTTCTTGGATGTAAGAATTACTGCAAAAGAAGGCTTCGCAGTAGGTATGGAAAACAACAAGTTTACAATTCTTGATACTAATTTAACTGATGAACTTGTAGCTGAAGGATATGCTCGTGAAATCGTTTCAAAGCTTCAACAATTGAGAAAGCAACATGATCTAGAAATGATGGATAATATTAAGATTTATCTTGATTTTGCACAAGATGATGAAGGCAAGGTAAAAGCAGCTGTTGACAGCCTAAAGGATTACATTATGAGCGAAACTCTTGCTGTTGAATTGGTAGAAAAGCCAGTTGATGACAAGTATGACGTTAATGGAATCAAGACAGGTATTGCAATAGAAAAGGCTTAAATGTTAAATATCTTTGATTATACAATTGAAGAATTAGAAGATGTTTTGCAACCTAAGTTTAGAGCAAAACAGGTGTATAAATGGCTTTATGGCGATTTGCAAAATCGTGCATTTTCCTTTGATGATATGAGCAATCTACCAAAGGATATGAGAGAAGACTTGAAAAATATGTATGAGCTAAAGTATCCAGATATTTTAGCTCATCAAATTTCAAAACTTGATGGAACAGAAAAGTTTCTATTTGGCTTTGATGGTATCGCAATAGAAGCCGTATACATGAAATACAAGTATGGCAATAGCCTTTGCATCTCAAGTCAAGCGGGGTGCAGGATGTCATGTTCATTTTGCGCATCCACTTTAAACGGCTTGGTAAGAAATTTAAGCTCAGGTGAGATGATGGCACAAGTTTTGGCAGCAGAACGTGCCACAAATTCAAAGATTAACCATATAGTTATTATGGGAACCGGCGAACCTTTTGATAATTATGAGGAGCTTGTACGCTTTTGCAGGCTAATTAATTCAAAGGATGGATTTAATTTGAGCATGAGAAACATTACAGTTTCAACATGTGGCCTAGTTCCGTATATTAAAAGGTTTTCAAAGGATTTGCCTCAGGTCAATTTGGCAATATCCCTTCACAGTGCAGACGATAAGATAAGATCTCAAATGATGCCTGTTAACTTTAAATATGGTGTTGATGAGCTTTTACAGGCCTGCAAGGACTATGTTGATACAACAGGACGAAGAATTAGCTTTGAATATACACTTTGCTCAGGAATTAATGACAGCGATGAGGATGCCAAATTGCTTGCGAGCAAATTGTTTGGTTTAAACTGTCATGTAAATCTAATTCCATTAAATGAAGTTGATGAAACAGGGCTTAAGACCGTAAATCGTGGAAGAGCCAAAGAATTTATGTCGTTTTTAACTGATAGACATATTCAATGCACCCTAAGAAGAGAATTAGGCGATGATATTGATGGCGCATGCGGTCAATTAAGATTAAAACAAATCAATAAATAGGCTTGAAATAGCCTATTTATTATTGTATAATAATTAAAATATTTATCCAGGAGGAACACAAAAAATGGTAAAAATTTTAGTTGGACATAAGGGTTCAGGAAAGACAAAACAAATCACTGAATTAGCTAATGAAAACGTTGAAAACGCAAAGGGCAGCATCGTATTCATTACTAAGGACCAAAGATTAATGTACAGCTTGAAATATAGAATTAGAGTTATCTGCATGGAAGATTACGAACACGTAACAAACAGCGATGAATACATTGGTTTCTTATATGGAATCATCTCAGCTGACCATGACATTGAAACTATCTATATTGACAGCATCTTAAAGCATGCAGACTTTGCTTTGTCAGATCTTCCTGAATATATTGATAGATTAGATGATATTTCCAAGAACTATGGAATGGACTTCGTTGTTAGCTTAAGTGCAGACAAGGAAGAAATGGTTGGAGTAGACTTCTCAAAGTGCACAATCATTAATCAATAATTGTAAATAACAAACCTCATTATTGGGGTTTGTTTTTTTATTTTTAATTTGTAAATTTATCCATATTCTAGTAAAATATTATTATGTTTTTACCAATAAATAGAGAAGAAATGAACAATAGAGGCTGGGAACAGGTGGACTTTGTCCTTGTTACCGGTGATGCTTATGTGGATCATCACTCCTTTGGTACAGCGATTATTTCCCGCTTTTTGGAAAAAGCTGGCTACAAGGTGGGTATTTTACCACGCCCTGACTACACAAATGTTGAGGATTTTAGGCGTTTTGGAAAGCCTAGACTTGGCTTTTTAATCAACAGTGGCGTTGTGGATTCCATGGTAAATAATTATTCCGTTTTTAAACATAAGAGAAAATTCGATGATTATGCGCCAAAAGCAGCCCGTGAGAATCCTAAGCTGGATCCTGGCAGACCGGATAGGGCTGTAATTGTTTATACTAATAAAGCAAAAGAAGCCTACAAAGATGTGCCAGTTATAATAGGGGGACTTGAAGCTAGTTTAAGACGCTTTGCCCATTACGATTACTGGTCTAACAAGATTAGAAGAAGCATATTGCTAGATTCTAAGGCTGATTTGTTGATTTATGGTATGGGTGAAAGAGCCATATTAGAAATAGTCGATGCTTTAAACCAAGGTTTAAATGCAAAGGATATTACATGGGTAAATGGTACTGTCTTTCGAGCTAAGGATGGTTTTCTTGATGATGCTATTATATTGCCTAGCTTCGAAGATATACAAAGCTCCAAAGAAGCTTATGCGCATAGCTTTAAAATACAAAACGAAAACAACGATTATATAAACGGTAAACAATTGGTGGAAAAATATACTGATACAGTATATGTGGTTCAAAATCCACCTCAAGAGCCTTTGAATTCACAGGAATTAGATGAGGTTTACCAATTACCTTATGAGAATAATTGGCATCCAAGCTACGATGCTTTAGGTGGAATTCCTGCTTTTGATGAGGTTAAATTTAGCATAGTATCCAGCCGTGGATGTTTTGGTGGATGCACTTTCTGCGCTTTAACTTATCACCAAGGCAGACAGGTTAGAGGCCGAAGCAAGCACTCCATAGTACATGAAGCTGAAAAGCTTACTAAATTGCCTGATTTTAAAGGCTATATTCACGACATAGGTGGGCCAACTGCCAATTTCAGAGGCCCAGCTTGCAAGAAACAACTTAAAGCTGGAGTTTGTAAGGGAAAAGACTGTCTATATCCTACAGTTTGCAAGAACATGGATGTGGATCATTTGGAATACTTGGATATTCTTAAAGCAGTTAGAGCTTTACCTAAGGTCAAAAAAGTATTTATTCGTTCAGGTATTAGATATGATTATCTATTAGCCGACAAAAACTGCGATTTATTTATTAAAGAATTGGTGGGAAATCATGTTAGCGGAACTTTGAAGGTGGCTCCAGAACACGTGTCGGAGAATGTGCTATATTACATGAGAAAACCAGCCGTAGACAGCTTTTTAAGCTTTAGTGATAAATACTTCCGTGAGAACAAAAAACAGGCTAAAAAGCAGTATTTAATACCTTATTTAATATCTTCACATCCAGGCTCAACTTTGGATGATGCAATTGAATTAGCTTTATTCTTAAAGAATTACGGCTTCGTTCCAGATCAGGTTCAAGACTTTTATCCTACGCCTGGAACACTTTCAACTTGTATGTTCTACACAGAAATAGATCCTTATACTGGCAAGAAGGTTTACGTTGCCAAGGACATGGAAGAAAAGCGTATGCAGAGAGCTTTGATACATTTTAATAAAGCAGAAAATCGCAAATATGTTATAAAAGCTTTGAAAAAAGCGGGTCGTGAAGATTTAATACCTGTGCTACTTGGAAATAAGAGATGAAATACGAAAAAATAGTATGTGGACAATTTGTTTCAAGGCCTAATAGATTTGTGGCCCAAGTTATTGTGGACGGCAAAGAGGAAAAGGTTCATGTGAAAAACACTGGGCGCTGTAAAGAACTGTTGGTGCCTAAGTGCAAGGTTTACCTTGAGGATTTTAATGGGAGAATGGGTAATCGTAAGATGAGATATTCTTTGGTGGCTGTAGAAAAAGCTGGCAAGCTTATCAATATGGACTCCCAAGCTCCTAATAAGGTGGTATATGAGGCTTTTACTGATAAAAGAATCTCACTTTCCAATATGGATGAACTAACATGTATTAAGCCTGAGAAAACATACAAGGATTCTCGCTTTGACTTATATTTGGAAGATATATATGGGAAGAAAGCTTTTGTGGAAGTAAAGGGAGTTACCTTGGAAGAAGACGGATTGTGCCGTTTCCCAGATGCTCCTACGCTAAGGGGTCTTAAACACATTAAGGAACTCTGTCAAGCAAAAGAGGAGGGCTATGAGGCTGCCATTATTTTTGTAATTCAAATGGAGGAGGCCAGCTTGTTTGGGCCTAATTATGATACTCAAAGTGAGTTTGGCTTAGCTTTAAAAGAGGCAAAAGCAAAAGGCGTTGAAATATACGCATATAATTGTAAAGTAGATATTGATTCTTTAGAGATTTTTGATAAAATTAACATAGATTTAGATTACTAAAGGAGTTAATCATGAACGAGAATAGTAAAATTTTCAAGGAATTTGTAGGACCTCAAGGTCAAAAGAGAGTGGTAAAAGCAGTACCAGAATCAGATCTTGATGCTTATTTAGACTGCTATTTGAACGCTTATCCTCAAGGAAAATCTCAAGGGGACGATGGCAGAGAAAAATATGGTCCTAGAATTATCAATTCAATGAGAAATGACAAGGGTATTAATTTCTATGGCCTATATGAAGAAGGTAAGATTATTGCCACAATGAAGCTTATAGATTTTGACATTAATTTGTTTGGTGAAATGAGAAAATCTGTTGGTGTTATGGCTTTGGCAGTACATCCTTTGCACAAGAAAAAGGGTGCTGCAAAGAATATGATCGAGTTTTCAGAGTATTATGCTAAAGCTAGCGGTGCCATATTAAATATGCTTTTACCTTTTAGAATAGATTTCTATAAATCAATGGGTTACGGTTATGGAACTAAGATAAATGAGTACACTTTAGATACAGCATCACTTCCTAAACACGATTATTCCCATTTGAGATTTGTTGATATTCACAAGGAATATGATGCTTTGATTCAATGCTATAAGGACTATGTACACTCATATCACGGTATGGTTTACAAATTTGAAGACGAGCTAAGAGATATTGATGGCGACAGCGACACTAGACGCTTTGGATATTATGATGAGAATGGCCAAATGAAGGGATATGTTGCCTTTGATTTTGAAGCTGATAGTGACGAAAACTATACAATTAATTACATGAACGTTAAAGAGCTTGTATATAGCGACAAGGAAGTCCTTGCAGAGCTTTTGGGAGGCTTGCAGGCTCAAGCTGATCTGGCTCAAAGGCTTGTAATTCGTTCAGGTGAAGCTGATTTTACCTATGTATTTCCTAACTGTCAAAGTACTAACAGGGGATATATCGATTTCGGCTTTATGGAAACTAACCTACAAGCTGTAGGAACAATGTATAAGATAAGCGATTTAAAAGCTTTTGTACAAGGAACAGAGCACAGAAAGTTCTTAACTCACGACAGAAAGCTAAAGTTCGTGATATATGATGAATTTAAACACAGAGAATTTGAACAGGCTGTAGAGTTTAAGAATGGTCACTGGTACCCATGCGATGCTGCTGATGAATACGTAAAAGGTAATTTATCAGACATTTCCGCTTTATTGATGGGATCCTGTGATTTCGGGGCTTTAGCAAGACTGGGAGTTCTTGAAACTAACGGAGATGAAGATATTATGGACGCTTTGTTCCACGTTAGTCAAAAACCATTTACTAATACAGATTATTAAAAAAAATAGCATCATTTAGATGCTATTTTTTGGTGACCCTACCGGGAATCGAACCCGAGATTTCACCGTGAGAGGGTGACGTCTTAACCGCTTGACCATAGGGCCTTAAATTCTTGTTCACAATTTGTGACACTGTATTTACTTCTTTCAAAGGCTTGTATATAATACCACAAATAATAAATTAATACAAGGGGAAGGAATTAAATAGTGTTATGAGTAAGAAAAAGATGATTAAATACACTGTCTATCTGTTAATAATCTGTTTTGTCCTAGGAGTTATTGTGGAAAGATACTATTTTAATGGCAATGGAATTGATATTTTGTCATATTTTGGGCCGAAAATTGACCAGGAAATAGAGGCTGAAGACATGAGTTTCGTTTATGACGAATCAGCTCATGAATTACCAATAAAAGCTGAAGGTAAATTATCTTACAGCCTTAGTAATTCAAGCATAGGAAAGATTAGCAATAATTATTTATATTTGAAAAATGAAGGTATTTCTCAGCTGAAAATCACTGCAGAATCCACATGGAAATACAATAGTGCCTACAAGGAAGTCAAAGTGATTTCAAAACCGCGTAGAATTGATATACTTTCTTTGAAATATTACCCGAAAGATCATAAGCTGACAATAAAAACCAGCCAAGATAAGAAAGCAACAGGCTATCAAGTTCAATATTCCAGGAATGATGATTTTAAAAACAAAAAATCCATAAACATTAGACTAAATCACAAGGATTTCACCAATTTGCAAAAGAATAAAAAGTATTATTTCAGGGTAAGAGCATATAAAGTTTCCTGCGGTGAAAAGATATTTGGTCAGTGGAGCGATACAAGGGCAATTAAGACCAAGTAGAGTTTGGAAAAAGGCGAGATTTATGGTATAATTCTTACTGTAGGTCCCGTTAGCTCAATGGATAGAGTAACGCTCTCCGAATGCGTCGATGAGAGTTCGATTCTCTTGCGGGACACCATATGACTGGAGGTTTAATATGATTAAAAGTATGACAGGCTTTGGCCGTGGAGAATATACTGACGAAAAGAGAAATATTGTAGTAGAAATAAAGTCGGTTAATCACAGATATTCTGACATAAACGTTAAATTACCAAGAAAGTATGCTTTTGCAGAAGACAAGATCAAAAATTTGATTAAAGAAACAGCTAAGCGTGGTAAAATCGACGTTTTTGTTAATTTCGAGAACTTGAGCGAAAACGATGTTCACATCAGCTTAAACAAGGGCCTTGCTCAAGAATATTATGATAATTTAATTGAGCTGAAAGAATGCTTTGATTTGAAAGAAGATGTAAGTCTGGGTAGATTAGCACAAATGCCTGAGGTTTTAAAAGCCATGCCCGATGTGGATAACGAAGACGAGATTTGCGAAGCAATCCTTAAAGCTACAAAAGTCGCTGCAGAAAAGCATGACGAAATGCGTAAGGTTGAAGGCGCAAAATTAGGGGAAGATTTGCTTGCAAAGGGAGAGCTTATTAAATCCATTTTAGATGAGATTGAAGAATTTGCTCCTCAGGTTCCGCTTTTATACAAGGAAAAGCTTATGGAACGCATTAATTCATATTTAAATGGAGAAATTGAAATTCCAGAAGATAGAATTATGGCTGAAGTTGCTGTTTTTGCAGATAAATGTGCTATCGATGAGGAAATTACACGTTTAAACAGCCACCTTGTCCAATTAAAGGATATTATTCTAGGTGGAAGTGGCGGTGAAGGTAAAAAACTGGACTTCTTGGTACAAGAGATGAATAGAGAAGCTAACACTATTGGTTCTAAGGCAAACAACTTGGATATTACCAATAATATGCTTAAAATCAAGTACGAAATAGAAAAGATTAGAGAACAAGTTCAAAACATTGAGTAATGCTTGAAAATCAAGTAAATCCGTGGTATAATAATTGTTACGTTTTATTGAAAAGGACAGTTAAATGAAAGAAGATTTTCAAAGTACAAAAGGAAAGCTTTTAGTAATCTCCGGCCCATCAGGAGCAGGTAAAGGTACTATTTGCAGCAGAATCATTAATGATGTGAAAGATCACAGGCTAGAATTTTCCGTTTCTATGACTACTAGAAAGCCTAGAAAAGGGGAAGTTGAAGGCGCTCATTACTATTTTGTCAGCAAAGAAACTTTTATTGAAACCATTGAAAATGATGGCTTGCTGGAATATGCTCAAGTGTACGACAACTATTATGGTACACCTAAAAAAGCTTTAATAGATAAAATGGAGCAAGGTATCGATATAGTTTTAGATATTGATATTCAGGGAGCTTTAAACGTTAAAAAAGCATATCCAGAAGCTGTTTTGATTTTTGTACTGCCACCTAGTATGGCTGAACTGAGAAAACGTCTCATTAACAGAAATACAGATGACATGGAAACTATTGAAAAACGTCTTTCCAAAACTGCCCAAGAATTAGATTTTATTTCTCAATATGATTATTTGATCATTAACGATGATATCGATACAAGCGTAAAGAAAGTTATTTCAATTGTTGATGCTTTACATCAAAAGGTTGATGATTCAGTACAGCAAGTTATTGATAAATTTAAGGAGGAAGCATAATGGAATATCCAAAGATTGATGAATTGAGAGAAAAAGTAGGAAATAAATACGGCTTAGTTATTTTAGCTTCAAAGAGAGCAAGAGATATGATCGATGCTACTTCTGATGAATTTGTTGAAACAATCAAGGATTGTGAAGAAAGACAAAGAAGATTAAACGAAATTAAGAATGTAAGCAGCAAAAGGGAAGTTAAACATCATCCGCTTCCAGCTTTAAGACTTGAAAATGAAGTAGATGATTTTGGCCAAGAAAAGGAAGTAGTAGTATGCGAAGCTAATACTATTAATCCTGTAATTGAAGCTGCTTATGAAATCGATGAAGGTATTATCGGTATAAAATAATTACTTTGTTATTTATTACAAATTAAGGCAATTTTTCCTTGACAAGTTTATACTTGTTTGGTAAAATATTCCTTGCGTTACGATTTGAATATCTTAGATTGTAACGTTTATGGCGGTGTAGCTTAGTTGGCTAGAGCGTCCGGTTCATACCCGGAAGGTCGGTGGTTCGACTCCACTCGCCGCTACCATTTTTTTTATAATAATGTGGGCGTATAGCTCAGCTGGGAGAGCATCTGCCTTACAAGCAGGGGGTCATAGGTTCGAGCCCTATTACGCCCACCACATTTCTAACTGGTTTGGCCGGGTAGTTCAGTTGGTTAGAACGCTAGCCTGTCACGCTAGAGGTCGTCGGTTCGAGCCCGATTCCGGTCGCCATATGGTGGGTGTCGTCAAGTGGTTAAGACAACGGGTTGTGGCTCCGTTATGCGAGGGTTCGAATCCCTCCATCCACCCCACAATTTAATTTTTGCTAGGGTTTTAAAGAAGGATTCTAGTTTGTTGGGGTATCGCCAAGCGGTAAGGCAATGGTTTCTGACTCCATCACTCACAGGTTCGATTCCTGTTACCCCAGCCATCAAGGCGATATAGCCAAGTGGTAAGGCAGAGGTCTGCAAAACCTTCATCCCCAGTTCAAATCTGGGTGTCGCCTCCAAAAACAGCATAGAAATATGCTGTTTTTTTATATGTTTTTTTGCTTTATTTATTCTTGAAAAAGTAGTACAATTTAAAGGAGTATATAATATGTAATAAGTGTAATTGTTTATACATAAAATACTAAAATTTTAAAACTCTACTAATCTAAAAAATCATTGTATATGGGGGGCTGTGTCAATGAAAAAACTTTTAACACTATTATTATCATTTATTATGTTGGTAACGTATATGCCGACTATGGCTTTTTCCGCTGTTCGCGTAACAGGGGATGCGGATAATTATGGTGGAACCTTAGACCTTAATTCTGCAATTGATGATGCTAATGGTCAATACACAATAGATTCAACTCCAGTTGAATTGGCAGTTGATTCATCAAGTTCAAGCACTGTTGATTCAGGAACTGTAAAACTGTCTCCTGGAGAATATTTGAATATTAATTTAACAAATAAATCATACAGTTCAAAAACATTTAATAAGCCTACATTTAGTAAATCAGGTGTTGTTGACTATATTGGTAGTGAATCCAGCTTTGTAATTAGTTCCAGAGGAAAAGCAACAATTAAGTTTAAAGCAGTTGCCACAGGAACTACAAAGATTACATTAAAATCTACAGGCACTAGTGGTGTTCAATATGCCAATATTACTGTCATTGTTTCCAACACACCTTTGTTGAAACAAGCACTTACAATTCCAAAAACTGAGGATAACGGTTTAGATGGTGATGTAAAAGTTTCCCTTGAAGCAGGACAATCAACTTCAAGTGTTGATAAGTACTTGGCATCAATTTACATGCCAGGCAGTGCAGATTTAAGCAAGTGCTTCATTAATTGGAGTAATAATATACTAAGAATTAAAATTGGCGATACTTACTATGCATCTGGAGAATTATCCGTTGCACAGGCTAAATCAGCTAAAAATGTACAAGCATATTTTGATGATGATTATTGCGATTTAGAATTTGAAAATGTGTTACAAGGATCAACAAAGGTTAGAGCTTTGTTCTTTAACGTGGATGAATCAATGGGAACAATTGATGCCATGAATAAAGATTCAAACCACGAAACACGTTGTTATGGTGATTTAACTCTTGGTGGTAAAAACTACTTTATGGCTATGAAGGGTAGAGGAAATACTACTTGGAAAGATTTTGCCAAAAAACCATACAACATCACTTTATACAAAGAAGCAATAAGCGATCCAGAAAATTTACCTAAGAAAAACAAGGTAACAGATAAGATCGTAAGTGGTGTAACATCATCCAAGTATAGTATTTTAGCAAATGCTAAGGACCCATCATGTCTAAGAAACAAAATAGGTGAGGATATAGCTCAACGACTTGGTATTGGTCTACAATTGGATTTCGTTGATGTCTATATGAACGGGGAATACTTAGGGAATTACACTATTTGTCCTAAAAACGATTATCAATGTCCTGATGAAGGATTTATGGTTGAAATTGATAATTTGAATGATACAGATCAAAAAACTATTAATGGTATTAAATTTACTTACAAGGACGGAAGCGACGAGCTTACTGCTGATCATCAACCAGTATGGGATTATATTACTCAAGCTGTTAATGCCTTAAAAAACACTACCTCTGACGCCTATAAAGACTATATTGATGTAGATTCATGGGCAAAAATGTATTTGTTAAATGAGCTATATAAGGATTGTGATGCCAGTGCAGGAAGTATATTCTTCACTAAACAAAGCATGAATTCAGAGGATAAGCTAGTTGCTGGACCAATTTGGGATTTAGATGGAACAATGGGTCGTATAAGCAATACTTGGCTTAGCATTAATCACGACTCCGAAAGAAGTGGTGGTAGCTGGTACATTGATAAGGATAGGAATTCTTTCTTTACTTTACTTGCTAAACACGATGACTTCATGAAGAGAGTATATCAACTATACAATGAATACGCAGATGATTTTGCTGAAATGCCACAATGGGTAGATGACATATCTCAAGATATTATTGATTCAGCAAATATGAACTATATTCGTTGGCCAGATGATCTATATCACGGTAAAGAACACTTTAATGTTGAAATTTCAAGAAAAGCAGATAAAGTTTCAGGCGATGTTTATAGATATTACAATACAAAGCTTACTACCGACCCTTATGGTGTGGATTATCATAAGACAGATGCTCCAGAAGACTTTAGCTATAATTTGAAAGAATACTTAACTAAGAGGGTTTCATTCTTAGATGACCAATTAGCTGTTTCAGACCCTGAAACTACTATCGATGGAGAAACAGAATTAAATGTATTTGATAGACTAGACTTATCTGCTGGTATAACAGGCGATACAGGTTCTGTTGATACATACCAATGGCAACAACTAGTGGAAGGCCAATGGGTAGATATAGAAGGTGAAAATGAGGATGATTATGTAGTTGATTCTGTAAAAGTTGATTTAGACGAAGCACAATTCCGTTGTAAATTAGAATACTTATCAGACAATTTAATTGATACTGATACTTCACATGTATATAGCGGTAAGGTGATTTATACAGATCCTGTTAGCTTAAGCGTTGATTTAGGAGATCATACTCATGAATTCACTGAAGAAGTAATGGATGATGCTTTTATAGCTTCACCAAGAACTTGTACTCAAGCTGCAACATACTATGTAAGCTGCTTGTGCGGAACTTCTAGCGAAGGTCTTGAAGAAGAAGCTACATTCGTAGGACCAGACCCTGATGGACACAAGATTTCAAAGGTAGATGCAGTTCCTTCAAGCACAGAAGGTGCAGGTAATATTGAATACTTCAAGTGCGACGTCTGCGGAGATATGTTCTTAGACGAAGCGGGTGAAATTTTTGTCAAGGCTGAGGATTACGATAGTGTAATCAAGGTTGGCAAGATTAAGAGCATAGCTTTAGAAAAGAGTTCATATGTTTATGCTGGACAAGAAATTAAACCTCTTGCTGTAATCACTAACAGTGCTAAAAAGACTTTGGTACAAGGAATTGATTACGATATTACATATGATAATAATATCCAATTGACTACTGAAGATTCTAAGGCTACAGCTACAATCACTTTCAAAGGCAACTACACAGGCTCAACAGTTCTAGAATTTGATATAGTTAAACAAAATCTTGAAGATATTGAAGATAAGATCAGTCTAGAATATGAAACTTGTATTTATTCTGGTTCAATGAATAAGCCAAAGGTTACAATTGAGGGACTGACTGAGAATGTGGACTTCACAGTTGATTATGACAGTTCAAAGAAGGCTGGTATTGCTGATGTTATTATTATAGGTATTAATGGTGTAGCAGGAACTGTAGTAAAGCATTTTGAAATTTTACCACTTTCATTGTCAAATGGAACTGGTGTTTTATCTTTGGAAGAAGGACCATTTGTATTTACAGGTTCAGAAATTCATCCTTCAGTTACAGTAAAAGTTGGAAATACTGTATTAGAAGAGGGTGAAGACAAGGATTACATAGTTGAATACTTTAATGATGTTAATGTAGGCGGTTTAGATGGAATGCCTACAGTAAAGATAACAGGTGTAAACAACTATGAGGATTCCTTGAGCCAAGAATATACAATTTCACCTAAGGCTTTAGAAGAGCTTGATGTGGACATTGAAGAAGGACCATTCCTACACGATGGAACTTCACATATTCCTTCACTTAGCATTAAATATGGTGATATTGATTTAGTTGAAGATACTGATTTCAGTATTGAATGCTTAAACAATACTAATGTTGGTACAGCTTCATACACGATTGTTGCAAAGGGCAATTATACAGGTACAATGGATGGCGAATTCCAGATTGTCCATGATTATGGTGATTATATCTATACTCCTGCAAGCTTTGAAAAAGCAGGTTCAATAGATAGATATTGCGAATACTGTAAGGAAGCTGAAACAACAGTCATTCCTAAGCTTGTTGCACCATCAAATCCAGAAGATGGTACATACAACGGAGATGATTTGATGCCAAGCATCAGTATTGCTGATACAGAAGGAAATATTTTAACTGAAGATGAAGATTACGAAATTCAATGGAAGAATTCTGATGGTAACACATTGGATGAACTGATTGATGCAGGTAATTATACTGGAACAATCACTTTAAAGGGCGATAAGTATGAAGGCACAACTGAGCTTACATTTACTATCAAGCCTGCGGATTTACCAGATATTTCAAGCCTATCCCAAGACAGCTTCGAATATACTGGTGAGCCAATCCTTCCTGATGTATTCATAGACGGTCTTGAATACGAAACTGACTATGTAATTAAGGAATGCGTAAATAACATTAATGTTCCTTCAGATTCTGAAAATCTTCCTACTATTACAGTAGAAGGTATAGGAAACTACTCAGGAACTTCTTCGATGAATTTTGATATTCTTCCAAAAGAACTTACTGAAAGCGATTTCAGTTTAGAAGAAGATGAATTTGATTATTGTGGACAAGCAATTGATCCAACAGTAATAACAGATCTAACAGAAGATACAGATTATACTTGCTTAGTTTCTAACAATTTGAATGCAGGTAAAGCTACTGTTAAGTTTACCGGTATAAACAACTATACTGGAGAAGTCGAATTGGAATTCACAATTAATTCAATAGATTTACCTGAGATTACAAGCGTTGTAGGCGCTCCGCTTACATATACTGCTTATGAAATAACACCAGATGTTGAAATTGCAAGCCAATTTGGTGACAAGAATAATCTTGTATTAAATAGAGATTACACTTTGTCTTATGAAGACAATGTAGACGCAGGTAAAGCAAAAGTTATTGCAAAGGGTATAGGAAATTACAAGAGTGAAGTGGAAGCCGAGTTTGTAATTAATCCTGCTCAAATTCCTGATATAGTAGCTTTTGACCCAGAAGAATGTGAATTCAATGGAGAAGCTCAAACACCTATGCCTATTATTCTTGGCTTGTATGAAGATGAGATCCTTGAACTTGATGAGGATTTCACAGTAGATTACGGCGAAGATAATGTGAATATCGGTAAGGTTACAGTTACTGTAACAGGTAAAGGCAATTATACTGGAACTGCTACAGGCGACTTCTATATTGTTAAGACAAGATTACCTGAAGATAAGATTTCATTATCTCAAGATTCATTCGTTTATGATGGATTGGAGAAAAAACCAGATGTTCTTATTGAAGGTTTAACTAAGGGTGTTGATTATGACATCGTTGAGTATTTGAACAATATCGATGTTCCTACTGATGATGACAAATTGCCAGGTGTAAAAATTGAAGGTTTAGGTAATTATCAAGGATACGAGACTATAAACTTTACAATTGAACCTGCTTCATTAAGCGAGAAATCATATACACTTCCTGACAAGGATTCATTCGACTATGTATATGACAAGAATGCAAAAACTCCAAAGCCTGTAATCGATGGATTGGTTGAAGATGAGGACTTTGAAGTTTCATATGGCAATAATATCAAGGCTGGAACAGCTCAATTCCGTATAAGTGGTATAGGAAACTATACAGGTACTATTGATGGCACTTTCACAATTGAGAAAGCAAATCTTCCTGAGATTACATCAATAAGCGGCGCTGACAACATTGTCTACGATGGCAGTGAAAAGAAGCCTAAGATTACAATTACCGGCTTATATGAGGGTTCTAATAAGGACTTCGTAGTTGAATATAAAGATAATGTAAATGCTGGAACTGCTACAGTAACTGCTACTGCAACTGCAAGCGGTAACTATCAAGGTAGTTCAACTAAGACATTTGAAATTCAACAAAAACAACTTCCAAGCATTACATGGATTGAATATCAAGAATGCACTTATGACGGATCAGCAAAGACTCCTGCAATTAAGATTGGAAGTTTAACAAACAGCGATTATATGGTTTCATATAGCAAAGACCATACTAATGCTGGCACAGTTACTGTTGTTGCTCAAGCCGTACTAGGCGGAAACTACACAGGAACTGTAAACAAGACATTTAAGATTAATCCTGCAAATTTACCAAGTATCAAAGAGGTAAGTCCTGCAAGCTTCTATGATGACAAAGATCCAAAGGAACCTGATGTTGTTATTGATAGCGTAGTAAAGGGTGAAACTCTTGTAAATAAGACAGATTATGAATTGTCATATGAGAAAAATGATGCCGTTGGAGAAGCTACAGTTATTGCCACAGCAAAGGGCAATTACACTGGTGTGCAAAAAGCCACATTTGACATCGTTCACGAATATGGTGATCCTATTACTACAAAAGCAAGCTTTGAACAAGATGGAGAAATCTATAGAATTTGTAAGAATTGTTCAGATAAAACTGTTGATGAAGTAATTCCTAAGGCAGAAATAGCTTGGACAAAGTACGTCACAACATTTAACGGTAAAGAACAAGCTCCGCAAATCGATACAAGTAAGACAAATCTTCCAGTTCAAGACTTTACAATATCTTACTCAAAAGATAAGGATGAAAAATGGGACGGTAAATTTATTAATGAAGGAACATATACTATAGAGGCAAAATTGGATAAGGATAAGTATTCCGGAACTAAGACTTTCCAATATGTTATCGAAAAGGCTTCAATAGAAAATATGACTCCTGTACTATCACCAGCAAGCTTTACATTTAATGGTGAGTCACAAAAACCTAATGTTTCATTAAGCGGTTTAGTTCTTAACCAAGACTTTACTGTTGAGTTTGATGAAGATACTACAAATGCAGGTGAACACAGCATTACAATAACAGGAATTGGTAACTATAAGGGAACTATCAATTCAAAATATACTATTGAGAAACAATCAATAGAAAAGATGACTGCTTTACTTGACGAAGATGAATTTACTTTTGATGGAAAAGCAAAGACACCAACAGTTTCAATTAGTGGACTAGTTAAGGATGAAGATTTTACTGTAACTTATTCAAATAATACTAATGCTGGTAGCAAAGCTTTAGTAAGCATAGCAGGAAAGGGAAATTACACTGGTACTTTGGAAAAGAACTTCACAATTTTACCTAGTGAACTTCCTGAAATTGAATTAAGCGATACAGAATATGTTTACGATGGAAAAGCTCATAAGCCAAGCGTAACTAACAAAGAATTAACATTGAACAAGGATTACACACTTTCCTATAACAACAATGTTAATGTTGGTACAGAAGAGCTTAAACCAAGCGTTACTGTTCAAGGTATAGGAAACTATACTGGTTCTAAGACAGTAAACTTCGTAATCAATAAGGCTAAATTGGCTGAAAATATTTTCTCAATTACGCCATCTGAGTTTACATATGATAAGACTGAACATACTCCAGCAGTTGTTGTTAAAGATACTGCAGGAAATATCGTTTCAGCAGATAACTACGATGTAAGCTACGAAAATAACAAGAATGTTGGTACAGCAAGTGTTACTGTTACTGCAAAAGCAAATTGCGAAGGCGTATCAACAGGAACATTTAAGATTGTTGAAAAGTCAATTAATGACTTGTCCGTAGATATGGAAGAAGGCCCATTTGTATATAATGGTCAAAAGCAAAGACCAGTATTTACAATCATGGACGGTGATACAGAACTTAACACATCAGATTATGAAGTTGAATACAGTAACAATGTAAATGCATCAATTGCTTCAGATACTTCTGATTTGAATGTTACTCCAAGCAGAAACGGAACTACTTCAAACAAGAAAATTGCTACAGGAGATAGTTTCAAGCTTAATATTACAAGTACTGCATCAAGTACTTTGACATATACAATAAGTTCTGATCCAAAGGGCATTGTAGGAAATGACCAATCAGTTTCAATATCAAGAAATAGGTCTGCTACAGTTACAATTAACGGGTTAAAAGCAGGTACTACAACTATTACAGTAAGCGGTAAGTCTTCCTACAATACATATAAAGCAACAATCAATCTAACAGTAGTTGATAAGCCAAGTGCTAAGATTACATTTAAGGGTAATTATAAGGGCGAAATCACTAAGTATTTCGACATTGCAAAAGCAAATGTCGCAAATTGCGATATTACTCTAGAAAAGGAATCATATGATTATACAGGTAGTCAAATAAAGCCAAGCTATACAGTTAATGGCTTATTGGACAGTGATTACACTGTAAGCTATGGCTCCAATAAGAATGCAGGCACTAATGCAGGAAGCGTCACATTTACTGCACAGGGTAATAACTGTACAGGTTCTAAGACAATTGACTTTGATATCAATCAAATCGATTTGAGCGATTATCAAGTAGAATTGACTGGATCAACAGTTTACACAGGTTCAGCAATTACTCCTCAAGTAAAGGTAATTGGACCTGACAAGCAAGCATTAGATACAAGTGAATATACACTAAAATGGACAAATAATGTTAATGTTGCTTACGATAAGGACAATAATGTTATTGAAGGAGCAAGTTTAGAAATAACTGGTACTAAGGATTACAAGGGATCAATCACAAAGACATTTAAGATTACTCCAAAGCAATTAAGTGGTACTGTAAACTTGAGCAAGACTTCTTATACTTATAGTGGTGTTGAAAACAAACCAAGCGTTACAATAGGCTCACTTGTAAGCAATAAGGACTTTGTTGTAGCTTACGCTAACAATGTTGATGCGGGACAAGCAAGTGTAATAGTAACAGGTATAGGAAATTACCAAGGTGAATTAAGCAAAACATTTACAATTAATCCAGCTAATTTACCTGCAATCGCTCTTGTAAATCCATCAAGCTACACTGATGATAAATCAAAGCATGAACCAGCTGTCGTTATCAATAGTCTAGTTCAAGGAGAGACATTGGTTGAAGGCGTAGACTATACTCTAGCATATTCAAATAATACTGAATATGGAACTGCAACAGTTGTTGCAAGTGGTATGGGCAACTATAACTCCAACAGCTCTCAAACAGCTACATTCAAGATAGAACATGATTATGATGATCCTATCACTGTAAAAGCAAGCTTTACAAAGGACGGAAAGATTTCTAAATTCTGTAAGAATTGTAATCATGAAGAATTACTTGAAACTATTCCAACAGCTACATTAGCTTTGAAGGCTACAAGTGTAACATTCAATGAAGCTGAACAAGCTCCAGAAATCGATGCTTCAAAGACAAATATTGAAGGCTATACAATTACTTGGAAATGTAATGACCAAGCAGTAAGTAGCTTCAAGAACGCAGGCACATATGTAGGAACTGTAAACATTAATGATGATAAGTATAGCGGTGAAACTACACTGACTTATACAATATCACCTAAGAGCATAGTTTCTATGGCATATCAATTGAGCGCTACAAGCGTTGTATACTCAGGAGAAAAGCAAGTTCCAAGTGTAAGCTTTACAGATACAAGAGTTACATTTAATGTTACAGAACCTGCAGATCCTGTTAATGTTTCTACAAGAGCAAAGACTTTAACTGTAACAGGTATAGGAAATTACACAGGAACAATTCGTCCTACATACACTATTACAGCTCACGATTTACCAAAAATTGAATCACTGAGCAAGACAAGTTATAAGGACGATGACAATGAACATAAGCCTGGTGTTGTGATTAACAGCCTAGTAGCAGGTAATACCTTAGTTGAAGGCACTGATTATACTTTGACATATGAAAATAACAAATCATATGGAACAGCTACAGTAACTGCAACAGGTATTGGAAATTACAAGAGTACACAAAGTGCTCAGTTCAGCATTGAACACGATTATGCTGCACCAGTAACTGAAAAAGCAAGCTTCACTAAGGCAGGTCAAATCACTGAATCCTGTAAGAATTGCGGAGCAGTAAACGAAGCAACAAAGATTGATATTCCAAAGGCTGAAATCGCACTTAAACTTAGTGAAATAGTCTATGATGGTAAGGAACATGCTCCTGAAATCGATGAGACAAAAACTAATATCGATACATCTCAATACGATATTCAATGGACATATGGCGGAAAGCCAGTAAGTTCATTTAAAGAACAGGGAGAATATACAGGAACTGTTACTTTAAAGGGCGATAAATACGCTGGAACTACAAATCTTACTTACTTAATTGGCATGAAGAGCATTGAAGACATGACTGCTCAATTAAGTGAAGATGAATTTGTTTATGATGGAACTGCAAAAGAACCAAGCGTAAGCTTATCAGACAGCGATGCAACATTTACAGTAAGTTATGATGCAGACCACACTAATGCAGGCACAAAGCATATAACCATAACAGGTACAGGAAACTATACTGGTAAGCTATATGAAGAATACACAATTAAGCCTGCTGAATTGAATGATGACAATATTTCATTATCCTATGATAAGATCACATTCAATGCTAAGGAATGTAAACCTACTGTAAGCATCAAGAATGAATTTGCTAGCGGCAATCTTGTTGAAAACACAGATTACAAGCTTGATTTCGGCGATGATAGCGTAAATGCTGGCGAAAAGGCAATCACAATTACAGGTATAGGCAACTATTCTGGAAGTGTGAAGACAGCTAAATATACAATTGAAAAAGCTGATTTAGCAAATATCACTGCTTTAAGCCAAGACGAATATACTTACTCAGGTAAGGAATGCAGACCTACAGTTACAATTCCAAGTGTTGTAAAGGGTCAAAATGTATCAGACGATGATTACACATTGACTTATGTAAACAACATAAATGCTGGTACTGCAACAGTAAAGGCAACAGCAAAGGCTGAAAGCAATTATGAAGGTACAGTTGAAGAAACATTTACAATTAATAAGAAATCCATAGAAAAGATGGAAGCAAAATTACCATCATCTGATGATTTCAATTATGTTTTCGATGGAAAAGCTAAGACTCCTACAGTAAGTCTGGGAGAATTAAAGGAAAATACAGACTTTAAGGTAACTTACGGAAAGAACAATGTAAATGCTTCCCAAGGCTCAGATACAGTAAGCGTTACTGTAGAAGGTATTGGAAATTATACTGGCAGAATAATTAGCACATTTACAATTGAAAAGGCTGACCTTCCAGCAATCGATTCCTTGAGCATCGACAAGTTCGTATATAACGGCAAGGAATGGAAGCCAGAAGTAGATATTAAGAGCGTAGTTGAAGGTGAGGATTCTGTTGCTAAGACAGATTATGTCTTAACATATTCCAATAACCTAAATGCTGGAACAGCCACAGTAAAAGCTAGTGCTGTTGGAAATTGCAACTACACAGGATATGTTGAAAAGACTTTCGTAATCAATAAGGCAGAACTTCCTCAAATTACATTAAATGCAAGTAAATATACTTTTGATGGCAAGGAACATAAGCCAAGCGTTACTATCAAGAGCGATTACGAAGAATCCAAGCAAGTATCATCAAACGATTACACATTGGTATACAGCGACGATTTGATCAACAGCGGTGAAAAGCAAGTAACAGCTACTGCAAAGGAAAGCAGTAACTACACAGGAACACAAGTTGCTAAGTTTGTAATTAACAAAGCACAACTTCCAAGAATTGATTCATTAAGTGAAGATACATTCGTATATAACGGAAAAGCACATAAGCCAAGTGTTACAATTAAGAGTGTTGTTAAAGGTAAGCTTTTAGTAGAAGGTAGCGATTATGCTTTAACTTATGAAAACAACGTCAAGGTAGGAACAGGAACTGTAACTGCTACTGCTTTACAAGAAAGCAACTATACAGGTTCTAGAAATGCTACATTTGAAATTACTAAGTTACAACTTCCAGAAATCGTTTCACTAAGTCAAGACAAATTCGTTTATAACGGTGAAGCCTTTGAACCTTTGGTAACAATTCTGGATGAAGACGGAAATGCAGTTGATAGCGATGAATATACTTTGTCATACGCTAACAATGTAAATGCAGGAACTGCAACAGTAACTGCAAGTGCAAATGGCAGCGGTTCAGATTATAGCGGCAGTGTAAGCTATGACTTCACAATCGAACAAGCAGATCTTCCTGAAATTGAATCATTAAGTGAAATAGAATTTACATACAATGGAAAAGAACATAAGCCTACAGTAGTAATCAACAGTGTAGTTGAGGGTGAAGTTCTACAAGAAGATGTAGATTATAAATTAACTTATGAGGATAATGTGGACGCAGGTCACGCATTTGTTCATGCTACAGGAATTGGAAACTATAAGGGTGCAAGCCATGACAGATTCACAATTAATCAAGCCACTTTAGAAGGCGAAGTTGTAATAGAAAAAGACTTTGACTTCGAATTTGATGGCAAGCCTAAGAAACCTACAGTTAGCATTGAGGGCTTAACTGAAGGAGAGGACTTTGAAGTAAGTTATGATAATCGCATTGAAGTTGGTGAATCAACAATTACTCTTACAGGTATTAACAATTATCAAGGCGAAATTCAAACAAGCTTTAATATTGTGAAGGGCAAGTTGTACAGTGTAAATACAACAGAGCATTTCTACAAGCAACAGTCAAAAGGCGAAGAAATTGTTCCTGAAGTTGTAGTAAAGGATAAGAATGGTAATGTATTAGTTGAAAGCAAAGACTATGCTTTATCATTTGAAAATAATAAGGAAGCTGGTACTGCTGTTGTTAAGGCAATAGGTACAGGAAGCTATGAAGGCACAATTACTACAAGCTTTATTATTCAAGATGTGAATACACAAGGCATAGCAATTGATGGCGATGATGTTAAGCTTGAAGATGGTTCATTAAGTTGTGAACTAAGCAAAGAACAAGTGGATGAACTTTTGAACAATTTACCTAAGTCAACAAAGACTTTGTCCGTTGTTATTGCAAATGATGAGGGTGAAAAAGTTGACGATGCACATGTTAAATTGACTTCGGATCTTGTTAAGCAAGCAGCTAACAAGGGCCTTGATTTAGAAATCAAGACAAGAGCTGGAAGTATTCAAATAAGCAATGCTGCTTTAAAGAATATTAATTCCAAGACTTCAAAACCAGTAACATTTAACATCAAAGCTGGAAAGCCAAGCGGTACAAGTGGTCCGGCGCTTTCTTACAAGAGTGATATTTCCTATGTTGATAGCAAGAGCAAGACTGTCAAGTTAACAAACTTTGGCGGTGCTTCAATTAAGCTGGAATTACCAGTTCCAGAAGGATTGAAACCAAGCGATACTATCATGATTTACAAGAATGGAAATTACCACTATAAGAAATCAACTGTAGCTTCTTACGACTGCGTAACTTTCAGCATTACAAAGATGTATGAAACACTTCTTCTTAACAAGACTGATGCAAAGAAGAAGATTGAAGCAAGTACTAAGTTAAGTACTGTAAGCAGTTTGAAGGTACAAGCTTTGAAGAATGGTAAGATCAAATTATCATGGAAGAAGGGCTTAGGAAACAAGCCAA
Source organism: Clostridia bacterium (assembly GCA_024403115.1). Lineage (GTDB taxonomy): Bacteria > Bacillota > Clostridia > Peptostreptococcales > Anaerovoracaceae > JAKSSK01. The sequence goes on along the minus strand of JAKSSL010000002.1, from coordinate 12,100 downwards.
CTTACTATTATGTATACAGATCTACTAAGAAGAGCGGTAAGTATACTTTATTAGGCAAATTTAAGGCCGGTACAAGTTCTTCATGGGTAAAATATAACGCTAAGAACTTGAAGAAGGGCAAGACATATTACTTTAAGGTTAGAGGATATCTAACATTAAGCAGCCTAGGCGTTAAAGCTTATACAAAGTATTCGACTGTAAAATCAGTAAAATGTAAGAAGACTAGAAAATAGTTATAAAACTCAGGTCATTTTGGCCTGAGTTTTATAGTATTAAAAAGTTTTTTGTGTTATAATTTCTACAAATAAATTACAGGAGGAAACTAATATGAAAGTTGATTTTTGTACTTGTGGAGACACTTCATGTCCTAATCATCCAAGCAATCATGATTTAGGATGTACACCATGTATCTTAAAGAATTTGCAAGAAAGAGAAATTCCAGCATGCTTTTGGCATACACTAAAGACAGAAAATGTTAAGGATAGCTGGCATTATGAAGACTTTGCTGAAAAGGTAATGGAGGAAAATGATAAATAATTTTAGAGATCTAGGTGGTATTCCTACAAAAGATGGCAGACATTTCAAAAAAGGTATATATTACAGGTCTGCGCTTTTAAGAGGATTAAGCCCTGATGAAAAAGATTATATTTTTGACCAAGGCATTAGAACCGTCATAGATTTGAGGGCTGATGCTGAAGTAGCTAGAAAACCAGATGACGAAATACCCCATGTAGCATATATGCATTTCCCCGTTCAAAAGGAAACTGAACAGGATAGGTATGGCAAATTAATTGAACAAATCAAAGCTGAACCAAGCAAGGAGAAGAGATGGTCCATGATTCCTAATATGGGTGATCTTTATTCCGAAATGCTTACCAATGATTTTTCAAGAACTAATCTAAGAGCAATTGTTAATTTTATGATTAATTATCAATTAGGTGCCATAGATTTCCACTGCGCTTCAGGAAAAGACAGAACAGGAATGCTTACAGCTACATTGCTTTTGATTGCAGGCGTAAGCCGTGAAGAAATAATGAAAGACTATATGCTTAGCCTGGATTATGCTGAAACAGAAGCTTTAGAAAAGTATAATCGCGTAATTTCCCTAGGTGGCGATGAACATTTAGCACATCTGGTACACGAAATGTTTCTAGTTAAAGAAGAATATATGAATCTGTTCTTTGATTCTATAGACAAGCATTACAAAAACGATGACAACTATGTAAGACAGTTTTTACGTTTAAATGATGCAGATATAGAAAAGTACAGAAATAAAGTTTTAGAATAATTACAATTAGGAGGTACGAAAATGAATTATGAGATTAAATGTGCACCAATGCCTGTTGTTGAATGTAAATTAGATGCAGGTGAATCCATGATTTGCGAAGGTGGATCAATGGCATGGATGTCATCTAACATGTTAATGGAAACATCAGGCGGTGGATTAGGAAAAATGTTTTCCAAAGCTTTTTCCGGAGAAAAGATTTTCCAAAACAAGTATACTGCCCAAGGTGGACCTGGACTTATTGCTTTTGCATCCAGTTTTCCAGGTAGTATTATTGCAGTAGAAGTAAAACCGGGCCAAGAAATAATCTGCCAAAAATCCGCATTTTTAGCTGCTACACCAGGAGTTGAAACATCAATATATTTCCAAAAGAAAGTTGGTGTTGGTTTAGTTGGCGGAGAAGGTTTCATCCTACAAAAGATTTCAGGAAATGGTATAGCTTTCTTAGAAATTGACGGAATGGCTGAAGAAAAGGTTTTACCAGAAGGTGGAAAAATCGTTATCGATTCAGGATACCTTGCAATGGTTGACGCTTCATGCTCAATAGATGTACAAACAGTTGGTGGCGTTAAAAACGCATTATTAGGGGGAGAGGGTATATTTAATACAGTAGTTACTGGCCCAGGAAAGGTTGTTCTACAATCAATGCCATTGTATAACACTGCTATGGAGATTATTAAGTATATGCCTACTCAAGGGTAGTGATATGGAAAAGAAAGATTTAAAATGTCGTAATGAGATTTGGGTTCCCGTTGAAATGGAGGATGCTTATCATCTGGTAAGCTCAGAGGAATTTCCAGTAACATTTCTATTTCTTGAAGATGAAGATGGCCATAATCTGATGGTTGGATTTACCAGTGAAGAAGAAGCCGTTACAGAAGATAAAGATACTCCAGAGCTGTTAAATATGGATCTTATGGAGTTGTTCAAAACAGTTATGGACACTTATGAATGTAGCGGATTAATCATCAATCCTTTTACTGATGCTATTCGCTTTCGTAAAAATGAGATTTCGGTTATTCTTTCATATGAAGATCCAAGTCCAGATATGGAATTGTATATCAAAGGCTTGCAAGCTTTTAGAGAAAAAGATTTTGTAAAAGCAAAGGAACTTTTTGAAGAAGCAAAAAATGATGGAAGCGTTGTAGGAACAGGATATTTAGGTTATTGCTATTTAGAGGGTTTAGGTGTTGAAAAGGACAGAGAAAAAGCACTTTTGAACCTACAAATGGCGTCCATATTCGGTGACGTAAGAGGAACATATCTACTTTCAGAATTCTATAGAGATGGAACTCTTGATACTAATGATGATTTCGCAGATGCTTTAATAATGAAAGCTTTTGAAGATGCAAGCCAAATGATGGATTATGAAAGCTTCCCAGAAGCCTTCTTGTGGGCTATTAAATACTGTTCAAGGTGTTTTGACCCGAACAGCATCATAAACGTTCTTACAGACGCGATTTCGGGCTTTGAGGCACGTGTGGAGAAGGGAGATCCTTTTGCAGCTGAGAGTTTAGAAGAAGCAAAGAAGCTCATGGCGAATTACAAAAATAATTAACAAAAAACAGCATTAATTTGCTGTTTTTTTTATTCAAGTACCGTTAAAGGGACTTGCCAATGTTTATAATATATGTAAGCTTAGGAAAAGCTAGTTGGAGGCTTACATGGAAAAGCTAAATATTAGAGAAGTGAGATTAAGCAAGAATTTGTCACTTCGAGCTTTGGCAAACTTGACACGTATAAGCTATGCCACTATAAGCGCATGGGAAAGAGAAGGGAAAATACCTTCTGTTACAAATGCGATTCAAGTTTGTCAGATTCTAGGGGTTTCAGTTTATGATGTAAAATGGGGTGAGATTATTGATGAATAGGTCGCACTTTGCGACCTGTTTATTTCTTAGATAAATAGTGTTATAATATATTGAACAAGGAGATGGAATTATGTATTGCAAATATTGTGGGCATGAACTTCCTAATGAAGTAAACTATTGTCCTAATTGTGGAGCAAAAACATCTGAGGATGGGGAACAATATCAAAGAGAAACTCGTAGCTCTTCTATGAGCGATAGAAAACTAATATTAGTGCTATTAACCATTTTTTTAGGAATGTTAGGTGTCCCTAGATTTGTTAATGGCAAAATAGGTACGGGAATAATATGGCTGTTAACAGGTGGATGCTTTGGTATTGGTTGGATAGTTGATATAGTTAAAGTATCATGCTCTGAAGATGGGTATTTTTAGGGGATAGAATAATATGAGAAATTTAATGCTTGAAAATTACAGAAAAGTAAAGGTGAAAGAGGGCAAGAAAAGTCTATACAGGCTATTTCAAACAACTACAATTTTGTTGATGCCCATTATAATCATCACTTTATCATTAAACCTGGTTTTTAGATCAGAAGAGGTGTTTTCCTACTATCTAAACGAGTCGGAAAACCTTTACAACACAAATATCACGCTCTCAAATGCTGAGATGTCAGCTAAAATGGGTGATTTCTTTTTGTCTTTTAGCGACGATGTGAATATTAATATTGATAATGGATATAGTGTTGATCCTGTTTTCAATGATAAAGAAGAGCAGTTTTTACTAGATTTTCGTGATAAATTAAACTTCATAACTTTAATAGGTCTGGGGGCTTTAGTTGTTGAGGTGATAGCATACTTATACATGATAAAGCGAAGGGGAAAGGAACAACTTTTCCTAGCTTATCAGCTTAGTATGTTTGTAACAGGAATAATTACAATAGCTTTAGACATATTAATGTTTGTAAGCAGTTTGTATAAGAAGAGCCTGGGCTTTGTATCAGCCGCTCATTTATCTAAGAAAGCCAACTTAGGAATATTAATATTAAACGATGATTATAGCCATTTTATAGGCTATACACAGACTATTTTTACAGTAATACTAGCGTTAGCATTTCTTTATATAACATATAAGCTTACAAGACGAAAAGTTTTGTTTGTAAAGCAATATTAGGAGGTATTATGGACGAATATAAGGTTGATTATCACATTCATAGCACTCATTCAGATGGCATGTTAAAGCCAACAGATATCTGTAAGAAATACAAGGAATTAGACTATGATATTATTTCCATTACAGATCACGATACTATTTCAGGGCTTACAGAGGCTCAAATTGCAGCAGAAGCCGTTGAAATTAAGGTTATTAATGGTATTGAAATATCATGTAGAAACGAAGATGGAATCAATATTCATATTTTGGGATATGATTTCGATGAAGAAAACCCAGAACTTTTAGAATATGTAGAGGAAGCCAAGAAGAGAAGGCAAGTTAGAAACGACAAACTCCTTCAAGTTTTAAATGAAATGGGTTATGAGCTTACTTATGAGGATTTAACACAGCATGAAAAGCAAAAATATTATGGTAAACCTCATTTTGCAAGAGCTTTAGTCAACAAAGGATATGCCAAAGACTATCAAGAAGCCTTTGATAAGATACTTTTAGATGAAAGGGTTAAAGCCGTTAAAATGGAACGCATTAAGCCAGAAGAAGCAATTAAACTAATTGCAAATGCTGGTGGAATGCCTGTCTTTGCTCATCCTGGTAAAACAAAGAAAATTGGTGAAAGAGAAAGCAAAGAATTCTATAAAAACATTGCTTTAATGCTTAAAAAGTACAAAGAATATGGTTTAAAGGGCGTAGAAGCTTTCCATCCATTCCATAGCGAAAAGGAATGCTTTGAATTTGTACAAATTGCAGGTCGTTTCCATATGCATGTAACATCTGGTTCCGATCTTCACGATGATAATGTAAAGTAATAAGAGGTGATAGTATGAAAATTAAATTTTGTGGAGCTTCAACTACTGTAACAGGTTCCTGCCATTTAATTACAACAGAAAATCATAATGTATTACTTGACTGTGGCCAATTCCAAGGCGGTAAGGCTATGGAAGCTTTAAATTTAGAAGCATTTCCATTTAATCCTTCAGAGATTGAAGCCTTAATTTTAAGCCATGCTCATATTGACCACTGCGGTAGAATTCCTCTATTGGTAAAACGTGGTTTTAAGGGTAAGATATACTGCACTGATGCCACTGCAGATTTACTTGAGGTTATGCTTCGAGACAGCGCTCATATTCATGAGCAGGATGCAATATGGCAATCAAAGAGAAATCTTCGTGCAGGCAAGAAAGCAGTTGAACCTTTATATACAATGGAAGATGCTGAAAAAGCTTTAACTCAAGTTATGCCAGTACTTTACGACCAATTAATCACTTTAAACGATGATATGAAATTCTGTTTAAATGATGCAGGTCACATTCTAGGTTCTGCTATAACTGAGCTTTGGGTCACTGAAGAAGGAAATACTTCAAAGATTGTATTTTCAGGGGATTTGGGTGTAATGGATAGACCTATTTTACGTGATCCTACTATAATCAAAAAGGCTGACCATTTAATCATGGAAACAACTTATGGAAATCGTTTACATGGAAAGAATTCAACTAGTATTGATGGACTTTTGGAAGCTGTTGTTAAGACAATTAAGCGTGGTGGTACAGTAATCATTCCATCTTTTGCCGTTGGTAGAACTCAAGAACTTATTTACGAGTTTAATAATATTTACGAGAGAAATCAGGAATATCACGATATCTTAGGATCCATAAAGGTATACATCGATAGTCCTATGGCAACAACTACTACTGAAGTTTTCCGTAGAAATGCTCAAGTTTTTGATGAAGAAGCGAAAGAATACATATTAAGTGGCGACAATCCTTTGGATTTCCCTAATTTGGAATTTACTAGAACAACTGCAGCTTCGCAGGCTTTAAACAATGACAGTTCACCAAAAATCATCATTTCAGCCAGTGGAATGTGCGAAGCTGGTCGTATTAGACATCACTTAAAGCACAATCTATGGGATGGTAAAAATACGGTCATTTTCGTAGGTTATCAAGCTGAAGGTACTTTGGGCCGTTTAATCGTAGATGGCCAAAAGGAGGTAACTCTATTTGGAGAACAAGTTCATGTTAACGCTGAAATTGTAAACCTTGACGGATTCTCAGGACACGCCGATAGAGATGGTTTAGTTTCATGGTTAAAGGGCTTTGAAAAAGAACCTAACAATATCTTCTTGGTTCACGGTGAAATGGATGCCAAGCGTGATTTTGCAAAATATGTTAATGAAAATCTGGGCTATAAACCTATAGTTGTTGAAGGCAATAGCGAATTTGATCTTAAAAATGATAAGCTTACTAATTATGATGAGGCAATTGCTGAAGCTTACGATGATAAGAAAATTCAAGATTTACGTAATAGAATCGCAAATATTCATACAAACATTGAAAAGATACTTGATTCAACTGATATTGCCATGGGAATGGATATGTCCAGAGACAAAATCGATAAGATTAGAAACACAATCATTCAACTAGAAAAGGATACTATAAATCTAGGAGAACAAGTTACAGAAGAAGATCGAGTTCAATAATACAAAAGCATAGCATCAGCTATGCTTTTTTTATGTCGATATTTCATAATTACAAAGCCTTTGAATCTAGTGTTTACAAGCTTTTAATTCTTAGTGTTTGTCGAAAGAAAAAGCTTGAAATTTCAAGCTTTTACAAGATATAATTTAGTCATGAGTATTGAGGATAAGAGAAAGGTTTTAATGTTAAAAACAAAGAGGAAACTTATTATTATTGATTTCGAGGACATAGATTATATTATTAAAAACAACCGTAAGATGGAGGTGTATTTAGACGGTGATACTTATAGCTACTATGAGAATATAAATAATATTGATATGCCAGAATATTTTATATCACTTAATAAACATTGCTTTATAAACGCAAATAGAGTTAAGGTGATCGACTACGACAAGATAGTTTTTCGAGATGGGAACTTTTTGTATTACTGCAAAAATTTTAAAAGAAATTTCAAGGAAGAAATTATTAATTTTTATAGATAAAAACCTTGCAAATTAAACAATTTAGCTATATAATATACGGGTGTTTCGACTTTATATACATATAGGCTCGAAACATTAGTAAATTATCACACAAAGTCCCTTGTAATAAAGGTGCCTGACCGTTCTGTCTGTCAGGTTTAGCAAGAGTAAGGCTTTGTGGAAGTATTAAAAACCAGGAGGAAAACAATGGCAGTAATTTCAATGAAACAATTACTAGAAGCAGGTGTACACTTTGGACACCAAACAAGAAGATGGAACCCTAAGATGGCTCCTTACATCTTCGCAGAAAGAAATGGAATCTATATTATCGACTTACAAAAGACAGTTGGTAAGGTAGACGAAGCTTATGACTTCATGAAAGAAGTTGGTGAAAGCGGTAAGCCAGTTCTATTTGTTGGAACTAAGAAGCAAGCTCAAGCTGCAATCAAGGATGAAGCTTTAAGATGCGGAATGTTCTATGTAAACGAAAGATGGCTAGGCGGAATGCTTACAAACCACAAGACTATTGCAAACAGAATCAAGAGATTAAATGATATCAATGCAATGGCTGAAGATGGAACTTTTGAAAAGCTTTCAAAGAAGGAAGTAAGCAAGTTACAAGGCGAAGCTGAAAAACTTGAAAAGTACTTAGGCGGAATCAAGGACATGAAGGGAATGCCTGGAGCAATGTTCGTAGTTGATCCAAAGAAGGAAAAGATTGCTATCAAGGAAGCAAGAATTTTAGGAATTCCTGTAGTTGGTATCTGTGATACAAACTGTGACCCTGATGATGTTGATTATGTAATTCCAGCTAACGATGACGCTATTAGAGCTGTAAAGTTAATCGCAGCTAAGATGGCTGACGCTATTATCGAAGCTCACGAAGGTGAAGCTAACGATGTTGTTGAAGCTGAAGAAGTAGTAGAAGAAGTAGTTGAAGAAGCATAATATTTAGGAGGTACCAAAATGGCTGTAACAGCTGCATTAGTAAAAGAATTAAGAGACATGACAGGAGCTGGCATGATGGATTGCAAGAAGGCTCTTGTTGAAACAGATGGTAACTTAGAGGCTGCTGTAGACTTTTTGAAGGAAAAAGGTCTTGCAAAGGCTGCAAAGAAGGCTGGAAGAGTAGCTGCTGAAGGATTAGTTAAGATTGCTTTATCAGAAGACGGAAAGACTGCTGCTTTAGTAGAAGTTAATTCCGAAACAGACTTCGTTTCAAAGAATGAAGAATTTGTTAACTTCGTTAATGATTTAGCGAAATTAGCTTTAACTACTGATAACAATGACCTTGACGCTTTCAAGGCTATGAGCTTTGAAGACTCAACAGTAGCAGATGTTTTAACAGCAAAGATTGCTAAGATTGGTGAAAACCTTTCACTTAGAAGATTTGAAAAGCTTAGCGGTGATGTTGTTACTTCATATGTTCACGGTGGCGGAAGAATCGGTGTAGTAGTAGTTGGAAACGGCCCTGCTACAGATGACACTAAGGCTGCTTTAACAAACATTGCTATGCAAGTAGCTGCAATGAACCCTCAATATGTATCAAGAAATGACATTTCAGAGGATGAACTTGCAAAGATTAAGAAGCAAACTTTAGAAAGCGCATTAAACGATCCATTCTCACTACCAAAGCCAATTCTAAATGCTTTATTAGACAAGGCTGTAGATGGTGTTTGGGGCGAAGAAGATACTGCAACATTAGCTGAAAAGAGAGCTGACAAGGGCTTCAATTTCAACTTCCTACCTAACTTCATTTCAGAAGAAGGTAAGGCTAAGCTTGCTGAATTAGCTGTAGCTGATAAGGAAGAAATCGCAGGAAACAAGATCTTCTCAGGACTTGTTGAAGGCCGTGTTTCAAAGCAATTAAAGGAAATCTGCTTATTAGACCAAGTTTATGTAAGAGCAGAAGATGGAAAGCAAACTGTTGCTAAGTATTTAGAATCAGTTGACAAGTCACTTTCAATTGCTAAGGTTGTTAGATACGAAGTAGGCGAAGGTATCGAAAAGAAGGAAGAAAACTTTGCTGAAGAAGTAGCTAAACAAATGAATGCTTAATTCTATATTGAAAAGAAAAATGCTCTGAAAATTTCAGGGCATTTTTTAATGTCTTAAAGATTAAATTTTATTGAATTTTGAGTATAAAAAGAGTATAATTATAATAGTATTTTATGTACAATTTTTATTAATATGGAGGCAACAAATGAAAGTATTAGTTATTAACTGTGGAAGTTCATCACTTAAGTATCAAGTAATTGATATGGACGGTGAAAAGCTTTTAGCAAAGGGTTTAGTTGAAAGAATTGGCATGGATGGCTCAGTTATCACTCATGAAAAAATCGGTGATGACAAGGTTAAGACTGAAGTTCCAATGAAGGATCACAATGATGCAATTGCACAAGTTCTTGCAGCAGTACAAGACAAGGATCATGGCGTTGTAGCATCAATGGATGAAATCGGAGCAGTAGGTCACAGAGTTGTACACGCTGGTGAAAAGTATGCTCAATCAGTTCTTATCACTGATGATGTAATCAAAGCATTAGAAGAATGTATTGAACTAGCACCTTTACACAACCCTGCAAACTTAATGGGTATCGCTGCTTGTCAAAAATTAATGCCAAGCACTCCAATGGTAGCAGTATTCGATACAGCATTCCATCAAACTATGCCAGCTGAAAGCTACATTTACGCAGTTCCTTATGAATATTATGAAAAGTACGGCGTTCGTAGATATGGATTCCACGGAACAAGCCACAAGTACGTTTCACAAAGAGCAGCTGCAATGTTAGGAAAAGACCTTAAGGATCTTAAGATCATCACTTGCCACTTAGGTAATGGTGCATCATGTGCAGCAGTAAACGGCGGTAAAGTATATGACACTTCAATGGGTCTTACTCCATTAGAAGGTCTTGTAATGGGAACTAGATCAGGCGATTTAGACCCTGCAATCGTTTCATTCGTTGGAGCTAAAGAAGGTTTAGACTTAGCTGGAATGGATACAGTTCTAAACAAGAAGTCAGGTGTTCTAGGTATTTCAGGTGTTTCAAGTGACTTCAGAGATATTGAAGAAGCTATGAAGGACGGAAACGAAAGAGCTGGATTAGCTTTAGACGTATTCGCTAAGAGAGTTAAGGGATATATCGGTTCATACTTTGCAGAAATGAACGGATGCGATGCTATCGTATTCACAGCTGGTGTTGGCGAAAACTCAGCAAGCATGAGAGCTAAGATCTGCGAAAACATGGATGCTTTAGGTATCAAGATTGATGAAGAACTTAACAATGTTAGAGGTGAAGAAAGAATCATCTCAGCAGCAGATTCAAAGATTAAGATCTTATTAATCCCTACAAACGAAGAATTAATGATTGCAAGAGATACTTTAGAATTAGTTGAAGCTTAATATTAATATTTAATTTATACCTTCGGTCCAATATTGGGCCGAAGGCTTTATCTTTATTATGGAAAGAATAGTTATAATCGATGGAAACAGCTTAATAAATCGTGCATATTATGCAATGCAAAAGCCAATGATTACCAAGGATGGTATATATACCCAAGGTATATATGGCTTTTTAAACATGCTTTCCAAGATTATGAAAGATTATAGTCCTGAATACTTAACTGTTGCTTTTGATAGAAAAGCTCCTACTTTTAGACACGAGGCTTTTGAAGGATACAAGGCGGGAAGAAAGGGCATGCCACCTGAACTTGCAATGGAAATGCCTATCCTTAAGGATATACTTCACGCTATGAATATTAAAACCCTTGAAATGGATGGTTTTGAGGCTGATGACATTATAGGAACTGTATCAAGAGTGGCTGAAGAAGAGGGACTTGAGCCTTTAATTGTTACTGGAGATAGAGATTCTTTCCAACTTTGCACTCATATTGCAAAAGTTATTTATACCAAAAAGGGCGTTACTGAGTTTGATTTATTTGATCACGATAAAATGCTTGAAGTATATAACTGTACTCCAAAGCAATTTATTGATTTAAAGGGTTTAATGGGGGATAAATCCGATAATATTCCAGGTTTGCCTGGAGTTGGTGAAAAAACTGCTATGAAGCTTTTGGAACAATTTGGTTCTGTGGAAGAATTGATAGTTCATTCTGATGAGATTGAAAATGAAAAGCTTCGCAACAAGGTTCAAGAAAATGAACAGATGGCAATGATGAGCAAAAAGCTTGCTACCATCAATGTTTTTACACCTATTGATTTTGAAATTTCCGATTTTAAAGTGGTTGACTACAACTACGACGAATTGATTGAAATATATAGAAAGCTTGAATTCAACAAGTTTTTGAAGGAATTAGAGCTGGAAGAAGTCAAGGAAGACGTGGTAAATGTGGACTTTGAAGTATTAAAGCCTTCTAATTTGGATTTCCTTGATGAATTGAAAGACAAAGAGCTAATGATTAAAGTCTTTTCCAATAATAGCCATGTTTCAAAGCCTGAGCTTTATGCCGTAGCTTTCTTATGTGAGGATAAGCTTTATTATTTAGATAAATTTGATGGTTTAGATTCTAAGATTTCAGAGCTTAAACTTATAGGCCATGGTCTTAAAGATCAGCTTTATGATTTAATGTCATTAGGATGCAAAGAGTTCAATGCTGTTTTTGATGCAGAAATCGCTGCATACCTTATAAATCCAACAAAATCAGATTACAGCTTTGAAGCTTTATGCAATGAAAATTTACTTGGAGATATTATCAAAGAAAAGGATATTTTAGATGGAAATGAGCAAATATCATTATTCTTTGATCCGTCAGAGGCTTATATTTCCTATTTAAAAGAGTATTTTAACAAGCTTAAAGTATTAGTCGAAAGACTGAAAAAGGAGCTAGAAAAGGAAGATTTATTTAAGATATTCCAAGAACTTGAAATGCCTTTAGTTGAAGTTTT
>JAKSSL010000019.1 GCA_024403115.1 Clostridia bacterium | reverse complement strand
ATTTTATAGAAAGGTAGCAAAGAGCAAACTTTAAATTTAATTAAAAATCAACTCTCTAATACCTCAATATACATATAATATATTCGCCCCATACTTGGTATTATACCCCCAAGTCAATTAAAATACAACATTTTATTCATAAAAAAAGCGTCTTTTCAAAGACGCTTTTTTAAACTCTATTTTTCTTCCTTAGCTTCAAACAAAGGTGCAATTGCCTTAGTCTCTACTTCCTTAACCAAAGTATCAATGAAAGTATCAACATCCATAGCACCTAAATCGCCAATCTTGTTGGATCTTACTGAAACAGTATTAGCCTCAGCTTCTCTGTCACCAATTGTGCAGATGTATGAATCTCTTTGGTTACGAGCTTCTCTGATCTTGTATCCGATCTTCTCGTTACGTCCATCAAGTTCAACTCTAAGGCCCTTAGCTTCACACTTAGCTTTAACTTCTTCAGCGTATGGAATAAGCTTTTCATTTACTGTCAAAAGCTTAACTTGTACTGGAGCAAGCCATAGTGGGAACTTACCTGCAAAGTGCTCAGTTAAAATACCGATGAATCTTTCGATTGAACCAAAGATTACTCTGTGAATCATAACTGGTCTATGCTTTTCACCATCTGGTCCGATATATGAAATATCAAATCTTTGTGGCATTTGCATGTCTAATTGAATAGTACCGCATTGCCATGTTCTTCCAAGTGAATCTTCTAGATGGAAATCTAGCTTTGGTCCATAGAATGCGCCATCGCCTTCATTGACAACATAGTCAATTCCTAGGCTTTCCATAGCTTCTCTAAGACCGTTTTCTGCAGCTTCCCATTCTTCATCAGTACCCATTGAATCTTCAGGTCTTGTTGATAATTCAATGTGATAAGGGAAACCAAACATGCTGTAAATATCATCAATGAACTTTACAACACCTTGAACTTCATCCTTGATTTGTTCAGGAAGCATGAAGATGTGAGCATCGTCTTGAGTAAATGTTCTAACTCTCATCAATCCATGTAAAGCACCTGACAATTCATGTCTATGTACTTGGCCAAGTTCTCCCATTCTAACAGGGAAATCTCTGTATGACCACATTTTTCTCTTGTATGCTAACAATGAACCTGGGCAGTTCATAGGCTTAATTGCATAATCTTCATCATCGATCTTTGTGAAGTACATATTATCCTTGTAGTGATCCCAGTGTCCTGAAGTTCTCCATAATTGCTCATTTAGAATAAGCGGAGTCTTAATCTCTTCGTAACCACGTCTTCTGTGTTCTTCTTTCCAGAATGATTCCAATTCGTTTCTAATAACCATACCCTTAGGCATGAAGAATGGGAATCCTGGTCCTTCATCATAAATTGCGAAAAGATCCATTTCCTTACCAATTTTTCTATGGTCACGCTTTTTAGCTTCTTCAAGCTTTGCAACGTATTCGTCCAATTCCTCTTGGCTAGGGAAAGCTGTTGCATAAATTCTTTGAAGCATTTGTCTATCGGAATCACCTCTCCAATAAGCACCTGCAACGCTCATTAATTTTACAGCCTTAATCTTGCCTGTTGATTCAACGTGAGGGCCAGCACAAAGATCAGTAAAATCTCCTTGCTTGTAGAATGAGATTACTGCATCCTCTGGAAGGTCTTGAATCAATTCAACCTTGTAAGGTTCATTCTTTTCTTCCATGAACTTGATTGCTTCTTCTCTTGGAAGTTCAAATCTTTCAAGTGGATAATTTGCTTGAATAATCTTCTTCATTTCTTTTTGAATCTTCAAAAAGTCTTCTTCTACAAACTTGTGCTCTGATTCAAAATCATAATAGAAGCCATTATCAATACTAGGTCCTATTGCTAATTTTGTATCTGGCCATAAATTCTTTACAGCTTGAGCCATAATATGTGAAGCTGTATGTCTATATGTTTTTCTAACTTGTTCGTCTTCCCAATTTATTTTTTCTTTTGCCATTTCAATCACCTCTATTTCTTTTCGACAGGCTTAGCCTTTGCTTTTGGCTTAACTGCCGGCTTAATGCTTTCTTCATAAGCCTCAATAGCATTATCTATTGGGCCATCATATATCATCTTACCACTTTGTAATACTATACCTCTCGTGCAGAATTCCTTAGCTGCACCTGCTGAGTGGGTTACAAATAGTAATGTTACGTTCTCTCTTTCCGTTATTTCCTTAACTTTTGCTTGGCACTTTTGTCTAAAGACCTTATCTCCAACGCTTAAAGCTTCGTCAATAATCAATATTTCTGGCTTAATGTGTGAATTAATTGCAAAACCCAGTCTAGCCTTCATACCACTGGAATAGTTTCTTACAGGTTGGTCAATGTATTCACCAATATCTGCAAATTCAACAACATCAGCTTCAATTTCTTTAATTTCTTCCTTGGTAAAACCTAAAAGTCTACCTCTAAGATAAATATTTTCTCTACCTGTAAACTGAGCATCAAAACCGGTAGTAAGCTCTAACAAGGCACAAATTCTTCCCTCAACTGAGATGGTCCCCTTGCTTGGATACGATACACCGGTAATCAACTTAAGCAAGGTGGATTTACCTGCTCCGTTTTTACCAAAGAAAGCCACCGTCTCTCCCTTCTTAATCTCGAAGGAAACATCGTTGGTAGCCAACTTTTCCGTGTAGTTAGGTTTACGCTTAAACACGGATATAAATCTTTGTTTTTCGCTCTTGAACAGTTTGAAAGTCTTGCTCACATGTTCAAGTTTAATAACAACGTTATTTTCCATAATCTATGTCCTATAAATGTTAAATTACATCTGCAATATCTTTTCTAGTTTTTCTGTACAGCCACAAAGCTGCAATAATCATAATGCCCATCATAATCAGGAACTTATATACCGAGGTCATATCATCCCAAATCCACTCTTTGTAAATCAAGGCTTTACGATAGCTGCTTACAATGAAACTGATTGGATTCCATGATAATACTTCTCTTAGAATCTTATTGCTCAATCCATCTATATCAAAGAATATTCCTGATAACCAGAAGAAGGCCATTGTAAATGAGCTAACCAAGTGCATAAAGTCTCGGCTCAATGCTCCCAAGGTACTTCCAAATAATGCCCATGCATCAAAGAAAATGAACATTAGTATTATCGTAGGTATCAGCTGTAATGTATATAGATCCAAGGCAAATCCTTGGGCTGTTATAACCACAATACATATTATCAGCAGGAATAAATGAGTTAGCAAATGAGATATGGAAAAGAAGGTAGGTATGGTGGATACAGGGAACCTCATCTTGGTAATCAAGTGAGAATACTTCCTGAAAATTCCAGTACCTTGATTTAGCATATCTTGCATATAGAACCATGGCACCATGCCACTGAATAGGAAAGCAAAATACGGGATATCACCATGAGCTCTTCCCGCTTTTAAACCCAAAACAACTGCAAACCAGTAAATAAATAGTCTTACCCCTGGCTTGATTAAACCCCAGCTCCAGCCCAAAGCGGCTCCTCTGTAAGTCTTAATAAAATCAGTTTTGGCCATCTCCAAAATAGGTACCAAGTTGTTTTTATGTTCTCTAAAAATTTCAACTATAATACCTAAAAATGATTCTTCTTTTTCTTCTGCACATCTTACATCAACTTTGTTTGATGCACTTTCTGTCATAAGTATTGCCTCCTGCTAATATTTATCAAGCTATTATACCATATTTTTTATCTTTTTAAAAGATTCTTTGCTAATTTCATAGAATGATAAAGCTATAATTCCAAGGATAATAGTCACTATTACGCCAACAGTTATAACGCTCTTTATAGTTGCTAAAGTCTCTACACTTTGAACAGCTTTTTCACCATCAAAGCCGCCAAAATCAAGTAATACACCGAATACTGCTGAACCTATTGCCATGGACAAAGCTTCAGTAAGACCTTGGAATGATACAATTTGTCCCTTTCTATCCTTGCCGTTCTTAGCCATATCATATTCGCATATGTCGTAATACATAGATGGAACCAATTGCCAATAAATGGATGCAAACCAAACTGTTCCAAGTATGAAGAAATATAGCATGAAAGTGTTGCTTTTGGCTATGAAACATAAAAGGAAGCAACATGCAGCTAATATTTCAAAAAAGATTAAAGATCTCTTCTTGCCTAAGTAAATAGTGGCTTTGTTTACTATTGGTATCATTAAAGCTCCTGCCACAGTTCTAAATAGCAAAGTGGTAGATATTTCAGTTCCGCTCATTCCATAGTTATATGTCATGTAGTAGACCATTCCTGAGATTACAAAAACATAGCCTATTAAAAATGCAGTGCTTGCACCGATCATGGCACGCATAGGTTTTAGTTCAAAAAGCTGAATATAGTTCTTGACCAAATCATCGGCTTTTAGCTTTTTCCAAGGCCTATCAATTTCTTCCTGAGTACAAACATCCTTGTCCTTTGAGAAAAGCACTGTTAACAATATGGAAGCCGTAGTTAGAATTGCAATTGCTAGGGCTGTAATAGACCATGCTCTGCCTGTAGAAAATCCTGCTTTTTCCAAAAATTCCACTATCATAGGTGGTAAAACCATAGCGCATAGTGTTCCTATCATGTTGAAGAATGAAGCATAGGAACGAAGCCTTGTTCTCTCATCGTAATCGTTGGTATACTCTGCACCAAGGGTTTGATAAGGCACGAAGTATGCAGTATATGCGCACCAGTATACAATAACCATAAAGCCATAGTATAAAGGCTTTGTGTTCTCTGCAAAATCAAAGCTTGTAAAACATAAAAACATTCCCAAAGCCAGTGGGAATGTCATCAAAAAAATAAGTGGTCTACGTTTACCATACTTTGTAAATAAATTGTCACTAATGAACCCAATAATGGGATTAATTACTGCGTTTGCAACGGAGCCCATAGCTGCCAAAAATCCTGCAGTTGCTGGGTCAATGCCTACAACAGTAGTCAAAAAGAAAATCAAAAAACTGCCTATAAGTGAATATGCAGCCGCATCACCAAAAGAAGCAGATGCATATCCTATCTTATCCTTAAAAGACAATCTTTTGCTTTCTTGTAAATGTCTTTTTTCACTCATTGTGTATTAAGCCTAAAATGATGAGATGTTAAAGAAAGCAATAGCTACAACAACTGTAGAAATCGCTACCAAAACCCAGCCTATCATACGGCTTTCAGGATGATTAATTCTGTTATATCCGTAGATGTATGCTACCAAAGATATTAAAGTAACTACCCAATCAAATCTGCCCTCTGTAGCAGTTCTAATAATCATCATTAACCAGAATGCTAAAGTCAGAATTGAAGTAATCAAAACTACCTTGCTTTGTAAAGTCCCTGCTTTGCTTGACTTTGCTGGAGCATTTGCTTGGTTTCTTTCCTCTTTGTAATGATAATTGCTGTTCTTACCCTTTTTACTCATACTTCACCTCAATATTTGGATCATAACTAGGCATCAATTGCAGTTTGAACAAATTCAATTTGTGCAATCTGTCAATCTTTTCCTTGTGTTCCTTATCTTCAATTATACCCTCTCGAATATATTTATCAAGCTCTGCATATGTAAAGCCCAAATTATCTTCATCTGTCTTTCCACAAAGTCCATCACTTGGCACCTTTTCTACCAGGCTTTCTGGCAGTCCTAATTCTCTGCCCAGTGCTTTTACCTCTTGAACGGTAAGATGGCTTAGAGGGCTAAAATCGCCTGCTGTATCGCCATATCTAGTGGAATAACCTATCCAATCCTCTGATAGGTTACAAGTGTTTGCAACTCTTCCATTGCAGCATTGAGCTATGGCATACAAAGTGGCCATTCTAACACGTGGTGGAAGATTAGTCTTAGCTTGTGTTGTTAATTCCATAGGTAAAGCTTTTACCAAAGCATCTACACTATCCTTAACATCCACTGTATAGCTTGTAATTCCCAAATGAGAAATCAAAAGTTCAGCTGCATCTATGTCATTTTGATGTCCGCAAGGCATCATTACGCCAACTACATTGTCCTTGCCCAGCGCTTCTGCGCATAAAGCGGCAACAACGGAGCTATCCTTGCCTCCAGAAATACCAATGACTGCTTTGCAACCCTTTCCATTTTGTTCAAAGAAATCTTGTATCCATTTAATACATTCATCCTTGATTCTTGTAGAGTCAAACATTAATTTCCCCTCCTAAAAATACTCTCAGAAAGCTTCACTAACAAAGAGAAGGCTTATCTGCAACACATAAGAAAATCCACTTATTGCTGCTTCCTTCCGGACCTGACAAGGTTCGCGGCATCTTATTGCACAGGACCCAAACCCGCCAGTGAAGCTATCTGAGAGTATTTAAATAAATAGAAAGCGGACCAATTACTAATCAGTCCGCTATTAAGTTCAAATATTATAGAGCTTTCTTAGCTGCATCACACAATGCAGTGAATCCCTTTGGATCATGAATAGCGATTTCTGATAACATCTTTCTGTTCATGTCGATTCCAGCTAGCTTTAATCCGTGCATTAACTTGCTATATGACATATCGTTCATTCTAGCTGCTGCATTGATTCTAGCAATCCACATTTGTCTGTATTGTCTCTTCTTTAACTTTCTTCCTACGTAAGCTGATCTAAGTGATCTCATTACTGCAGGGTTAGCTGCTCTAAAGTTCTTATGCTTTTGACCATAAAAACCCTTTGCCATCTTTAAAATTTTCTTATGTCTCTTGTGTGCATTTACACCTTTTTTTACTCTTGCCATTTTATCTATCCTCCTTAACTAATTATCTACCCATTGATCTAAGCATTCTCTTTAAGTCTGCGCTTGTTAAAACTGTAGCCTTACGAAGACCTCTTTTTCTCTTTGCTGCTTTCTTAGTAAGGATGTGGCTCTTATATGCCTTGTTTCTCTTTACCTTGCCTGAACCTGTAACTTTTAATCTCTTACATGCTCCTCTATGGGATTTCATCTTATTCTTTGCCATAATAATTTGTCCTTTCTATATCAATTTAATTATTAACTACTTTTCAGCCTTTGGAGCTACAACCATAGTAGCTTGACGGCCCTCCAACTTAGGTTTCTTTTCGATGATTGCAATGTCTTGCATTTTTTCTGCAAAAGCATTCAAAACGTCCATACCCTTTGAAGTATAATCTCTTTCACGTCCTCTAAAACGAAGGCTAACCTTAACCTTATCACCGTTAGCAAGGAACTTTGCTGCATTCTTTGCCTTAGTGTTTATATCATTTTCTTCAATGAAAACGCTAAGTCTAATTTCTTTAATTTCAGTTGTCGCTTGTTTTTTCTTTGCTTCCTTTGCACGCTTTTGAAGCTCATAGCGATACTTTCCATAATCCAATATCTTGCATACTGGTGGATTTGCATTTGGAGAAACATTTACTAAATCTAAATCTCTCTCTTCAGCAATTTTCAAAGCATCTTCAATTGCTAAAACGCCTAACATTGTGCCGTCAGCATCGATTACTCTTACTTCCTTATCACGAATTTCTTCGTTGATTAAAGTCTCTTGCTTGCTAATGGTTCTTACCTCCTAAAATTTAAAAAACGGATACAAAAGTACCCGCTAAAAAAATTACTAAATCATAATTATTAACCCGTAGATGATAATCTAACAAGGTGAGAAGCGGATAACTTCTGCTTGATACCCGTATATATTACCACCTGAACAAGGTGAAGTCAAGCAATTTATGCTTGATTTTTCAAATTTTCTAGAACATTTCTAATCTTTGGCAAAGATAGAATCACAATGGTAATTCCACCCTCTATTGCTATGTATGTGAAATTGTACCAGATTGACCAAACCAATGCGTTAAAGCCTTCAGGAGCATATGACGCAAAGAATATATATCCCGATAGACTGGCTACGAAAAATCTGCATAATATGCTAAGAATATATCCTTTCACCAGACCGTGGTTTTGGTTTCTAAGCAAGCCACCCACTCCCAGTACGCCATAAGCTATAGGATAATCCATAATGATTTGAATCGGATGGACTACAAATCCGCCAAGTATTAATTCCAACAAGCCAGCGCATACACCAGCCGCCATTCCCTGAGCTGGGCCGTAATAATATGCGATTAAAACAAGTGGAAGCATTGAGAAAGCTGTAACAGATCCCCCTTGTGGCATGGAAAATAACTTAATCATGCCTAAGAAAACTGCTAGAGCAATGAGTAAGCCTGTTATACATAAAGTTTTAACATCTGTTTTAAATTTCATCGTCTTCCCTCAAATTTGTAATTGTCTCATCTATTAGGGAAATAATTGTAATAGCGCAAATGATGCTCGCATACACTGCGAAAAACTTTGTCATCACAAAATATGGAACTAGGAAAAGCATAAATCCAGTCAACTTGTTTAATATAGTGTGGTTAGATATGAATTTATGTTTTGTAAGTCCAAAATATATGTAGTATATAACTCTAGCGCCAAAAATTACAAACATTACAACTATGATAATCCGTGGCAATACCTCTATTAAAGTTGGCAAAATCATAATCATCATAGTTATGAAAAAGAAAAGATCAGCTACGCTATCCAAACGAGCGCCATTTTTACTTTCTATACCTGTTCTCCTTGCCACGAATCCATCTAAAGCATCGCTGAGGCCACTAATTGTGTAGACGATATAAAAGGGTTTGCTCAAGACGCTTGTAAAAATCATTATTACAGTACCAATGATTCTAATACATGTAATAATATTGGCTATATTCTTTTGTAAAAAATTCTTCTTGTCCATTTACATAATTGCTGTCACTGCGCATAGAACCAATGACAATCCCATTAATATACTAATCGGTAACTTCCATCTTTGATATATTCCATGTATCGCTTGTCCAAAAACGCACCAAGTAAGTGACGCCAGAATAATAATGATCAAATAGGACAAGGATGCTGCAAGCACTGCCCAAAGGCTAGTTGTATAAGGAATAATGTAAACTGAGTAAATGCTCAAAGCAGCAACCCAGCTTTTCACGTTCAAGCATTGTAGGAAGATTCCGCTCATAAAGCTCTCCCCCTGTTTGTTATTCTCACTTTCTTCATCCTTTGTAAATCCGCTTTTAGCCATTACAAAGCCAAGATAAACCATGTAGGCTGCACCCACCCATTTCAAATAAGGAACCAATATAGGTACCCATTCTGCTAAAGCCAAGTTCAAAACGCCACACAAAAGCATTTTGACAAACAAGCCCGTCATACTTCCGAACAGAAAGTTCTTGGCACCCTTCACTCCAGATTTTGCTCCCAAGTAAAGGCACATTAAATTGTTAGGCCCTGGCGTAATGGCGCTTACCACCATATATGCCAACATGCTAGAATAATTCATTCTTATATTTTAGTATATATAAAAAGATAGGTCAACTGACCTATCTATTGTTTCTTGACTTTTAAGCTTTGCAAATACTCTTTTTGTTCCGGCGTAATGCGGTAGCTCTCCTTGGCTTTTTGAATTGTTTTGTTATGTGTCCAAGGCTCCAGCTTTTGTTTTTCAATGTATGGCAAAGTAGCATCCCACTGTTTTGCTAAAGCTGTGGCGTAGAACCAAGCTACCATCATTTTTGCGTAGTAGCCGTCTAGCTTAACTTTTGCAGGGATTTCTAAATACTCAGCTTTAAAATCCTCATCCAAATAATGAGACATAAGCATCTCCACGCCAAAACGGCTTGTATATACTAGCTCACTTTTTGACCATCTAATGATTTGCTCAATCAAGTCATCCTTATGCTTTTTGAAAACCTTCGGCGACATAATATCGCATACAGCCCAGTTGTCAACATATGGTAGAAAGCGGTCCACCTCTTCAAGAGCTTTATCATAGTCCTTAATCTCCGATATAATAAGTCCATGAAGCATATTCTCGTCATAGTATTTGTGTGGCAAATCCTTTAAGAAATCCTCATATTCTCCCGCTTTATATATTGTCTTTGCAAGCTTTCTCACCTCAGGGACACGTACGCCAATGAAAAGTTCCTTGTCCACTGTCGGTGTAAGTTTCGCCTGAAACTCAGCATATTTTTCGTCTGCCAAAGCAAACAATTCTGAAATAATATCCATAAATCCTCCACTGCTACAAAACACACTGAAGCAACTTCCTAATTCTCATATTGCCATAGAGGCTTAAGCCTCACTGGAATGGGCAGCCATAATATTAAGATTATCGCTGGTGCCCACAATCCACAATATATCGTCTTTTTCAATTATCATATTAGCATCTGGCATGGTTGCTCTGTATGCGCCTCTTTCTATGCCTAGAATCATACAGTGAGTTTTGGCAGTAATACCACTATGTTTAATGGTTTTTCCTGCAAAATGCTCAGTGCCTCTTACCTTTAATGCCAAACAAGCAAGTGTATGATTACTATCCGGATATCCTGCATCTAAGAAAGCCTTTAATGTTCTCAGATTTTCCAATTCACCAATATCCAAAGTCTTATGGAAGATGCGCAATGATTGTTCATCGCCTATGACATATACTTTATCCCCTGTTTTTAAAACGGTTTTAGCCGAAGGCATAGCAACATTATTGCCGTCGCGACGAATCTTTACTACATATACGTTAGATATTTTTCCCCAAGATAAATCTTTGATGGATCTTCCTGCATATGGAGCTCCCTCAGGCACAAACCAGCTGAATATACTGTAATCTTCATCTAACCAAACATTTCGTTGGTCCCCTTCTTTGGATTGTACCGTTTTTTGATTCAAATTGGACAAGAACTTTGCCTCAAGTTTTAGATAATATGAGGAAACAAAGTCCAATTTATATGCAACTATTATACCTATTATGATTGCCATCAAAACATAAATTCCTCTTATGTTGTAAAGCATCTTTAAAGGAATTGCAGCAATTATTATAACTATAGCGATCTTAGTCATTACTAGGACCATAAGCGGCGATCTATTTGTGAATTTATTCATCCACAAATGAGTAAATGCCATATTCCTTGTATCCATAAAAGGCCTTAAGAAGACTATTATAACTAGGTATGCAATAATCAAAGATAGTATTTTCCCTACATTAGCACCTACTATGTTTCCTAAAGCAGGGCTTAATACTTTATAACTTGCTATTGCCGTAACGAGCATTATGCTTCCATATATGCCTACTTTCTTAGCAAAGTCAAGTAGAACTATCTTCCATTCAGGATCTTGTTTTTCTTCAGCCTGAACGTTTTTAGTATAATTATCAAGCATCACTTTGATTCTGTTTGGTATATGCTCGTTTATAAAAGCTACCATTTTATCAGATTTCCTAATAAGAATAGGTGTAGCTATTATTGTCAAAATCGCCGATGCCACTATTACAGGATATAAGTATGCGTCCATTACTCCTAAAGATATTCCCAAACTAGCGATAATAAAGGAGAATTCCCCTATTGGTGCAAGCGAAAAACCACCATGTATGGAAGTCTCTAAGTTCTGTCCTGATAATATCATTCCTATTGTTGCAAAAATCAATTTTGCTACAACGGCAACAAGCGAAATAATTAGTATTGATAACCATTCTGTAGCTATAATTTGTGGATCAACCATTGTGCCTACAGATAGGAAAAATACTGCGCCAAAAACATCTTTAATTCCAGCTGTATTTCTTTCTATCCTTTGAACATATTTTGTGCCTGCAAAGAATGTACCTGCAAGGAAGGCTCCCAATTCCATGGAAAAGCCTAATTTGCTTGCTAATAGAGACATCAAGAAACAGAAGCCTAAACTAAGAACCGTTACTGTTTCATCTGACATATATTCCATGACTTTATCCAAAAAACTAGGGATGATAAATATTCCCAATAAAAGCCATATAACCAAATAGCAAATCATTAGAAGTAGATGCAAGGCTATACCGCTAAAGTCAGATCCACTTTGCCCAACGGATATTGTTGTCAAAACGATCATCATAAAAACAGAGATTATATCCTCAATGATTAAAGACCCCATTACTAGATGGGAATACTTCTCGCTGGAAAGGCCCATCTCATCAAAGCATTTCTTTATTACAACGGTAGAACTAATGGAAAGCATTGCTCCTAGGAATAGGCAGTTAATAGGTGTAAGTCCCATTATGGAGCCAAGAAAATATCCAACTACCATGACACCGCTCATTTTTATTAAAGCAGAAACAATAGCTGTACTACCAATATCAACTAGTTTATGAAAATCAAATTCTAATCCAATATGGAAAAGAATTACAATTATACCTATTTCACTCCATGTTTCAACAGACCCCTTACTCTCTATTTCCAGGAATAGTGGGAAGTGTGGCCCAATTAAAAAGCCTACTAGTATATAACCTAGTATGCTTGGAATATTAAGCTTTTTGAAAACTATGGAAGTTAATCCAGCCATAGAAAGCATAATGGCCAAATCAATGATAAGTTGAGGTATGTTCATAATAGGTCTCCTTATTAACTGAAATATCTCTTCTTGTCGCTTATTATATCATAAAAATGCTTAATATTTGATCAATAGTTTATAAAAAAAAGAGCTGATACGATTTGTATCAGCTCTTAATTTTTATTACGATGGGAATGTATTATCTCATTCATTCCTTTAAAAACAACTACACTATTTATACTTGTATTTACTTAACTGTTACAACAGTTTTGCAGCTCTTTCCACCAATATCTTGGATGTAAATAGTTGCTGTTCCTGCTTGTTTAGCTTTAAGCTTGCCGCTCGAGCTTACACTTACAACCTTTGGACAATCAGATGTATATCTCAGTGCTTTGCCATGTGAAGAGTTTAGATGTTTCTTACCTAAATATACTCTGTAAGTAGCTCCGACTTGACCAGTATCACCAACATGCATTGTCATTTTAGCCTTCTTAGCCTTAATGCTTACAACGTTTGAATATACGCCCTTAGTTTTAGCTACGATAAAGTGAATAGCCTTGCTTTGCACCTTTCCTGTTGGTGTGTATGCTACCACATAGAACCTATAGAATTGGTGAGCTTTTAATTTCTTACCAGCTATACTCTTTACAGTGAAGCTTGTTCCTGTTGTAGTCTTTAATTTCTTAAATTTTTGATCGCATCTAGCTCCGTAAATAACATACTTAGTTGCTCCCTTTATCTTGTTCCATGAAAGAGCAACGGCTCTGTCACCAGATGTTACGCAATGAAGCAATGATACTGCTACCTTCTTAGGCTTAGGTATATCATTCCATTTAGCATATATTACAGTTTCTCCAGAAATGTAAACAGTGTCACCAACTTCATAAAGTTGTTCGTCTATCTCCCATCCTGCAAAAACTTTTCCTTCAGGAGCAACAAATCTGTTCTTAGGTAGATTGTACTGTCCAGGAATAATACTTACAGTATCCATGCTACCTGTTCCACCATTCGCGTCGAATCTTAAATTAACATATTTCTCAGTAGCAAGTAGTTGTACTTCAGAAAAATCTTTGATTTCTAAAGTTACGGTTTTATCACTGCTATTATACGCAAATGTTCTATCCTCATATGATGCTGTATCACCCTTTTTAAACTTTTCTGCAGTTTTGTATTTATCACTCTTAATATGAAGTACTTGCTTTGGTTCAAACGCAGCACCAAGTTTAACAGTGATTGATTCTATTCCTTGTTTATTAAAACATTCATTATCTACCTTGATTTCATATGACTGTACTTGATTTCCAAGGGAGTCAGTTGCTGTTACTACAGCATATGGTACAAGCTCGAAGCATAGTAATCTTCTTGTTTCTTTTGCTTCAGTAACTGTCTCTGAAACTGTTACTTTTGCTTTTACAGTGATTGAGATATCAATTTGCTTAGCTTCATCAATGGCTTCTTCAGTTACTGGTGACTTATCAGCAATAGCAGCCGCAATGATTATATCTTGGCCATTATCTGAAACTGCATTAGCAACTCCTGTTACATCTGTCTGTTCAAGAGCAGTTTTTGCTACCTCAATTTCATCTTCATTAGTTATTGTTTTACTTACATCTGCCTCAATAGGCTTATCAACCACGATTCTTTCTTGATCTTCGCCTTCTTGCTTTATTACCTCATATGGGTAGTCCCTATTATCGGATGGGGCTACAGTATATGTATCAGCAACATATGCAATTGGATTGATGTTGAACTTACCAGCTGTAAGCTTCTTATCAGTTGATGCTGCATCAATACCTACAATGTAGTGATAATCGCCACCAGAAATTTCTGCTGCAACACAATTTGATGCTATATACTTTGAGTCAGGTAAAACTGAATATAGACCAGCATGAATAAAACCTGTCTTATCATCAGATTTTACTGCAATTTGTTCCTCATCCGCTGTGCTTACAAACCTGCCTCCAGAGATATTTAAAGTAATATCCTCTGGCTTTGGTGAACCCGCCATTCCAGTTGCTTGCCAGAATGGAACTGCACTCTTAAATACACCATTATTAATGTTTATTTTAATTGGAAGGTTAGTACTGTGTTGTCTAACATATACTGCGCAACATGTATCAAAATCTATGGAGCCACCACCGCCTGGAACATAAGAAATAGTATTTCCACCTGTAAATGATCCTCCATTTACATTTAATTCTCCTGCAGCCATGTCAATACAGTTGTCATCTGATGTAAAAGTAGCACCTTCTGCAACATTTACTACTGCATATCCTGCAATATAGTTCTCTTGTTCTATTTTGGCAGTAGATCCAAAATTGATAATTGGAGCATATTCAGTATTATTAACATTTCCATGAACATATACAACGTCATCTTCTGATGTGCATCTACCATTCAAATTAACGACAGTACCATAGTTAGTCGAATCGTTTATTCTTGTAACATATACTACCTTGTCTACGCCAATTAGATCAACATCCTTGCCCTGAGTGAAAACAGAATAGTTTTCCTGTTTGTCTGGTGCAGACTTCATTCTTACAACCCAGAAGCCACCTTCATCTTCAGTATATGTGTTTTGAACAGTTCCTGTTCCAGAAAGCTCCAATGAGCCACCGTTAATAGTAAATGGACCATAATCATAGGATGAAATTGCTAGGCTATGTCCATTCATATCCAACTCAACATTTCTTCCTTCATCAATTGTTATATAATCAATATCCTCTGCCGCATCTGAAATATCCGAAAGAAGTACAATCTTTGTTTTTGTACCATCAGTTGGTACTGCTTTGACAGCGTCTGCCAAAGTGCCGAACTCCTGATCTCCTATCTTTGCTACAACACTTTCAGTACTCTCCGCAAAAACCATGGACGGAAAAGTACCGAAAACCATCAACGCTGATAAGAGTAGCGTTA
The DNA here is from genome assembly GCA_024403115.1 of Clostridia bacterium. Taxonomy (GTDB): domain Bacteria; phylum Bacillota; class Clostridia; order Peptostreptococcales; family Anaerovoracaceae; genus JAKSSK01. The sequence goes on along the minus strand of JAKSSL010000019.1, from coordinate 7,107 downwards.
AAAACTTTCCCTTCGTTTTCATGATAATCTTTCCTTTCAAAACCGTTTGTTACGTGTCCATAGGTGGCACTTAAAAAAAATTATGACTTAAAGCGAAATTATTATCGCCATAAATCATAATCATATATTTTCCAATAGAACGCTAATAAACATATAAAACAAAGACAGTGAAATAATAACACTTGTCTGTCTGTCAATATGTCTGTTTGTATGTCTGCTTGTCTGTCTGTCTAAGGATAATAACATCATCGTGTTTTCCCCCCCTATGTCATATTATATTTTATCATAAATTTTTACAATCAAAAAGAGAAAATTAAATTTTTTTTACTATTTTTCATATATTTATTCTATGCAAAAGAAAAAGAACTGATACGATTTGTATCAGCTCTTAATTGTTTACTTTTCTTCAACAAAATACATATTAAGTTCCATTGCTTTGTTAGCGCTATCATTATCAAGTTCATTGTGCTGTTCTGTAAAGGAAGCCAAACTACCCTTACAAGCTAGCGGCATATCTGTAAATCTAACAAACAACTTATATAACTCCTTAAAATCTGAGTATTCTTCGTCGTAGGATTTTGGATGATCTACCAGTCCTTTCATAAGTTGTTTTGCTTTAGTTTGTAGCGATAATATCTCATCAAGATCAGCTTTAAAATCTTTATCATCATACAAATTGCCAAGAGCATCATTAAAGTCAGTATAGAACTGTCCACTGCCATTATTAGTTCTTGTAAATTTGTCTGTTTTAGGATCTGAAGTTTTAGAAATGCTATTTCGCCAAACATCTATTATCAACTTGTTTGCAGCTTCGGTTTTTCCCCCGCCATCAATCATTGTAGTATACAGGTCAAGGAAATCATTATATGTGTTATTTTCGCTGTTTATATAAATTACTCCTCCAACAATTACAACAATAGCAATAATGATAGCAATAATGCCTTTTTTATTTTTCTTTGGCTTTGGTTCTTCTGCTACAGGTACAGTTTTCTCCTCTTCAGGCGCAGCCTTTTCATGCTCGTTGACACTTGTTTCTACAGCTGATCCACATCCAGGACAGAACTGCATATCGTCTTGAAGTTCCCTACCACACTTTGTACAATATTTCATATTAGCCTCCTAATAAAACAAAAAAGGTAGTAAGATTTTTTCAAATCCTCTACCTTTCATTTGGTGCGGGACGAGGGACTTGAACCCCCACGGTCTCCCGCCAGAACCTAAATCTGGTGCGTCTGCCAATTCCGCCAGTCCCGCGCACATTCGCATTTGCGAACATAGATAGTATACTCTTGCAGCCTTTCTTTGTCAAGAACTTTTTCTATTTTTTACTGAAAATGAATAGAAGACGTCCCTCTTCAAAGGTGATTTTGGCGCAGTCGCCCACTATCTCATTGGAAATGCCCTGACTTGTTTCCTTATCCAAGCTGTAATTCTTAACTATGTATTTTGTTCCATCTAAGCTTAAGCCGGAAACTAAATCATAGGAAACCAAGCCTAAATAGTGATAGCCTGCCAAGTCAAATTCGGATCTATCAATTTCATACTCTCCAGGCATTTTCATCTCAACATAGTTCAAACCATCAATTAAACGGATGGAAACATTGCCATAGTACATATTGCAATACTTTCCCAATACTGCCAAATTAGCCATAGTATGATCAAAGCGCTTTCCTAAGCCCCCTAGAATAGTAATATCCCTATAGCCTTTGTCCACGCAATAATCAACTGCACTTTCCGTATCAGTCATATCTTTCTCACAAGGCAATTTAACATATTCCATATCTGGCATATGTCCCAAAGAGTCCATGTCGCCTATGCACAAATCCACTTTTAAGCCAAGGCTTTTTGCAATTTCAAGGCCACCATCAGCGGCCACACAAAAATCATAATCCCCCAGCTTTACATCCTCAGGATTTTCACAAACTGCAGTGCAAATTATGGCTTTTTTGCGCTCATTTTTAATTGTTTCTTCTTTTACTATTCTTCTAATCATGGTATAATTTCAGTATAAAAGGAGGTATTATTTATGGAATACGATTATTTACTTGGCGCATCAAGTGCAGCCATTAAAGGACGGGCTCGTCAAATATTAAAAGGTAATTGGAAGCCTGCCGCTATTTTTATGTTTATTTATCTATGTATAGATGAACTTGTCCCAGGCGTTATCGATTACGTTACAGGTCCTGCATACGTTTATGATTTTTCAAGTCAGCTTTCACAAGTACAGCTGGAAGCTATGTCTAGGGCTGGTCAAAGTGCAACACAGGAAGTATATGCAGGTTCTCCACTTTATGCAGTTCTAATTTCAGGCGCTCTAGCTTTAGGGCTTTGCATATCCATGTTGCTTTTTGTTAGAAAGGGCGAAATAAGATATTCAAACATTTTTGAAGGCTTTACATATTTTGTAAAAGCTCTTTGCACTTTATTACTCATCGCTGTTAAAGTTCTACTTTGGAGCTTTCTATTCGTTTTGCCAGCAATTCCTGCAGCATTTAACTATAGCCAAGCTTTCTATATCCTAGCAGATGACCCTAGCAAGGGACCTTTGCAATGCATACATGAAAGTACAGCAATGATGAAAGGCAATAAGATGAACTTATTCATCCTTCAAATATCGTTTATAGGATGGGCTATACTGCTAGCTATTGCAGATTCTATCTTTGCAGACCTTGTTAGCTATATGATCCCAGGTCTGGCAAGCAATACAGTATTACTTGTCGTTCTAACTGCAGTGGAATTAATTCCAGCCGCTTTCCTAAACGCATACTTGATAACTTCTAGAACTGTATTCTATCAAATTCTTCATGGTGAATACAGCAACGAACCTAGTTTACAAGTTCCGACAGACTGATTGCGTAATCATCAATAGGATAATATAAAGCGTTATCGAAATAATATCGATATTCTTCACCACCTAGCTTTTCTAGGGCATATAAAGTGAAAGCCTCTCGTACTGAGACAAGCTTTTCCTCACCTATGTCCTGGCTGACTACGGTGGTATTTTTTTCTATAGCATACCAGCTTTGGAAACGAACTAGTTCAGTTGCCAGCTTTATAGCCTGTGCCTCATCCTCGCAACTATAGGCAAGGCCTTTTAAAGCCAAAGCCTGAGCACTCATCAGCTCATAAAGCTCACCGTTGTTATTTGGAATATTGTCTGTCAACTCTTCAAAATAGTTTTCAATCAGCTCGGACAAATACTCCATGTCTGTATTAAGCAAAATATCATAAACAAAACGTGGATCTAGCTCTTCATCCATGCCGAGAATATCCTGAAGTTCGTCAATATATTCTATTCCATCTCCATCTTCAAATTTTAAGTGATTAAATAGTTCTTCTTTTGTCATAAGTTTCCCTCTTTATGGTATAATTAAATATAGTATATCACAAAGGAGGCTTTTATGGCTAACAAAGAATTGAAAACAAGGGATCAAATCCCTCAAGAATATAAATGGAAAATTGAAGCTATGTATCCTGACGAGGCTCTTTGGGATGAAGATGTAAAGACCGCCTTGGCCATGTCCCAGGATTTCACCAAGCTTTCAGGGCACCTAACAGACAGCCCTCAAGATTTGGCAAAAGCCTTCGCCCTTCGCGATAAGATTTATCAAAAAGTGGAAAAAGCCTACGTTTACGCCAAAATGCGTCAAGACGAGGACAATCGCGTGGCTAAATATCAGGAAATGATAGGAAAAATCTCAGCTGCTCTTGCACATATTTCAGCAAATACTTCGTTTTTTGTCCCAGAGATTCTAAACGAAGATGCAGAAACCTTGCGTTCTTATGTAAAAGCAGAAGCTGGACTTAAATCGTATAGCTTCGCCATTGAAAGTCTGATTCTAGAGGCAAAACATGTGCTATCCAAAGAAGAAGAAAACATCCTGGCACAAATGAGCGAAACAAGCGGTGCCAGCAATGAAATTTTCACTATGTTAAACAATGCCGAAATGGATTTTGGCACAATTATAGACGAGGACGGCGACCAAGTAAAACTGACTCACGGCAACTATATTAACTTCATGGAATCCAAGGATAGACGAGTTAGAAAAGATGCTTTTGAAGCCATGTACAAGGCATACAAAAAGCTTATTAACACCATCGGTACCACTTACGCTTACAGCGTAAAGACCGAAGTTGTATCAGCAAGGATTAGAAAATATAAATCAGCTAGAAACGCTGCTCTTGCTAGCGACAATATTCCTGATGAAGTTTATGATAATCTAGTATCGGTTGTTAATGAATATCTGCCAGTCTTACACAGATATATTAACTTAAGGAAGAAGCTTTTAAAGCTAGACGAGCTTAAAATGTATGATGTATATACTCCTCTTTTCGAAAATCCTGTCAAAGAGATTAGCTTTGATGAAGGCATCGAAATGGTGAAAAAAGCTTTGGAGCCTATGGGCGAGGAATATGTCAACAGACTGAGTGAAGGTGTAAAAGCTGGCTGGATTGATATTTACGAAAACGAAGGCAAGACAAGCGGAGCCTACAGCTTTGGTTCCTATGACAGCATGCCTTATGTGCTACTAAACTACACTGATACTTTACAAGACGTTTTCACTATTATCCATGAGCTAGGTCACTCGATGCATTCCAGCTACACTAGAGAAAATCAACCATACATCTATGGGGATCACTCCATTTTCACAGCGGAAGTAGCTTCAACAGTAAACGAGTCCCTACTTATGAGATATCTCCTTGATAAGGAGACAAATAAGGAAGCCCGCAAGTATTTGTTAAACCACTATTTGGAAGAGTTTAGAACTACCCTATTTAGACAAACTATGTTTGCTGAATTCGAAGATTTAACTCACAAAGAAATTGAAAATGGCGGTGCTTTGACAGCTCAATGGATGAACGAAAAATACTATGAGCTTAACAAAAAATATTTTGGTGAAGCCATGGCAGATGATGAGTACATCCAATACGAATGGGCTAGAATCCCTCATTTCTACAGAGGATTCTATGTATATCAATACGCAACTGGTTTCAGCGCTGCAACAGCAATCTCCAAGAAGATTCTAAGCGAGGGAGAACCAGCTGTTCAAGCCTACAAGGAATTCCTTAAGACAGGTTCATCAAACTACCCTGTCGAACTGCTTAAAATCGCAGGTGTTGATATGGGCAAGCCTGAACCTATTAGACAAGCAATGGAAACATTTAAAACATATTTAGAAGAATTAGAGGATTTAATCTAATGAAAATATTTGTATATTCAAACAGTAACGAAGAATCTTTGAAAATTAAAGAAGAGCTGCAGGAAAGACTTACAAACCAGCACGAGTTTTCCGACAAACTAGATTACAGCATACAATTGGTAATCTGCATTGGCGGTGACGGAACTTTCCTAAGATTTTTAAATGCTTATGACTTCCCATATGTCCCTATTTTAGGAATCAATACAGGGCACCTTGGCTTTTATCAAGATTTCACCTACGAATCCCTTTGCAAAGCCATTGAAAACTTTGAGCATGACAATTATTCATTGCAAAAGCTTAACCCTATTCGCATTCAAATAAAAAGCTCTAGGGGAACAGAAGTAAAGCATTCATTAAACGAGGTAACCATTAAAGCTTTCGGCAATTACCCACTTCATTTGAATGTGGCTTTGGATGGTCAAAATGTGGAAAGATTTAACGGAGATGGTTTGCTGATTTCCTCATCGGCAGGAAGCACTGCATATAACTATTCATTAGGTGGCAGCATAGTTGATCCACGGCTAAAGCTAATACAGGTCTCACCTATTGCACCACTTAATTCAACTGCTTACCGTTCATTCACTTCAAGCATAGTATTGCCTTGGGATATGACTCTAAGCATCAAACCGGAACTTCACAAGCATCAAGAGAAGATAAATATTTTCTATGATGGCTTTACTGAAACTTATGACGATCTGGAAGAGATTTCCATAAGATTATCAAACAGTGAGGTTCATTTAGTTCGTAAAGGCGACTATGATTTCTGGACAAAAGCAAAGGAAAAGTTTCTTTAATGGAATTAAAATACACTGCAACAAGTGAAGATACAAGTCTCAAGGTAAAATCAGTTCTAAGGCGTGAATTTGGCTTTTCTAGCCGTTTTATGACAAAGGTTAAGTTTCAGGACTTAATGACAATAAACGGCGAGAAAATGCCACTTTGGGTGTCGCCCAAAGAGGGTGACCAAATAGTAATCACCCTACCCGACGAACACAGCGATTTCCCAGAGGAAGACATTGCAATTTATCCAGTTTACGAGGATGAGCATATACTAGTATTAAACAAGCAACCCTATGTGATTGTTCACCCAACTAAGGGTCACCCAATTCACACCATCGCAAATGGTTTGATGAAGTATATGAGGCAAAGCGGCCAAGACTTTAAAGTCCGCTTTGTCAACCGCTTGGATATGGATACTTCCGGTCTTCTAATCGTAGCTAAGCATGGCTACGCCCAAGACAGACTGAGCGAGCAAATGAAAGCTGGTAAAATCCGCAAGGAATACCAAGCCATCGTCCAAGGTCTTGTAGAACAGGACGAGGGCACAATCGACATTCCAATCGGCCGTCCCTCAATGGACGACGTAAGGCGTGGGGTTCTGCCCCTTGAAGCAGGCGGCCAAAGAGCCATCACCCACTACCAAGTTCTCGACCGCTTCCCCCGTGGCAAAAAGAAAGACTACACCCTAGTCCAGCTCAAGCTGGAAACAGGCAGAACCCATCAGATTAGGGTTCACATGAGCACTTTAGGCCACCCAATCCTAGGCGACGAACTCTACGGCGGAGAAAACCCTAATCTGATCGCAAGGCAAGCCTTGCACGCCTTCAAACTGCAATTCAATCATCCCGTAAGCGGTGAACCAATCACAATCGAAGCGCCCCTTCCAAAAGACATCCAAGGCGCCCTTGATAAACTAAGAGCAGAAAAATAATGCACCTTTAGGTGCATTTTTTGATATATATGGGCCACATTTTTCATCTCCGACGGCTACAACCGTTGAAACTTCGTCGGCCAGATGAAAAATGCTCCTCCAAATCGTACAAATGCGGTGGGATTTTTCATCTCCGACGCCTGAAACCGTTGAAACTTCGTCGGCCAGATGAAAAATCTTCCTTTCCCTTGCTAC
>JAKSSL010000018.1 GCA_024403115.1 Clostridia bacterium | reverse complement strand
AGGAAGATTTATTTAAGATATTCCAAGAACTTGAAATGCCTTTAGTTGAAGTTTTGGCTTCAATGGAATATTCTGGCATCCAGGTGGATAGGGAAGAATTATCCTATTTGGGAAATAAATTTGAAACAAGAGCCAAGGAATTAGAGGAAGAAATCTACCAAATCGCTGGAGAAGAGTTCAATATTAACTCCCCAAAACAATTAGGAGTAATCTTATTTGAACGATTGAATCTTCCAGTAATTAAAAAGACAAAGACAGGATACAGCACAAATGCTGATGTTTTGAATAAACTTAGATTTGAGAGCCCAATTATAGATAAGATCCTAGAGTATAGAACTCTTACAAAGCTAAACAGCACTTATGTAATAGGACTTGAGAATTTAATTGATAAGGATGACATGGTTCATTGCCATTTCATGCAAACTGTAACAGCTACTGGAAGATTATCTTGTACTGAACCTAACTTGCAAAACATTCCTGTTCGTGATGAAATGGGTAAAATGCTTAGAAAAGCATATATAGCAGGGGACGGAAAGGTCTTTGTAGGGGCCGATTATTCTCAAATTGAGCTGAGAGTATTGGCTCATCTATCACAGGATAAGGATTTAATAGATGCTTTTGTAAAAGGTGAAGATGTACACAAGACTACAGCCTCCAAAGTCCTTGGTATTCCAATGGATAAAGTAAGCTCAGAAGATAGAAGAAGAGCCAAGGTTGTAAACTTCGGCGTTATATACGGAATGAGCACTTTTGGCCTTTCTGAGGAGCTAGGAATCAGCAGAAAAGAGGCAGAAGAGTACATAAACGGCTATTTTAACAGGTATAAGGCTGTTAAAGACTATATGGATAACCAAGTTCAACTGGTTAAGGATAGAAAGTATTCCCAAACTTTGCTTGGCAGAAAGCGTTATATTAACGAAATCAACGCAAGCAACTTTATGGTACGCCAAGGTGCTGAAAGATTAGCCATGAATACGCCAATTCAAGGCACTGCTGCTGATATTATTAAGCTTGCTATGATAAAAGTTTATCGTAAACTGAACAATGAGGGCATTGATGCTGATTTAATCCTTCAAATTCATGATGAACTTATCATTAGAACAGCCAAAGAGAACGAAGCATTAGTTAAGGAAATGCTTGAAAATACAATGGAAAACACCATTGAATTACTAGTTCCATTAATTGCGGAAGCTAATTCTGCAGACAATTGGTTCGATTTAAAGTAGGTGAATTATGACATTGATTTTAGGAGTTTCAGGCGGAATAGGATCAGGTAAAAGCACTGTCAGTTCATATATTATGGACAAAACAAAGTGCAAATGTATCGATGCTGACAAAATGTCCCATGATATGTGTAAAGCTGGCTCAAAACAGCTTATGGAAATCGTAAAACATTTCGGCAGTGAGGTATTAACTTCTGATGGAAATCTAAATAGAAAGTACTTGGGAGACATAGTTTTCAATGATCCTTCAAAACTTGAAGTTTTAGAACATTTTACAACGGATAAAATCGTTGAAGAAATACATAATGAGGTAAAGCAGTACAAAGAAATGGAGGACTGCAAATTGGTGCTTTTGGATGCGCCCTTGCTTTTCGAAAAGGATTTGTACAAGCTTTGTGATATTAATCTTTTGGTTACATGTGATTTAGATAGAAAAATCGAAAGATTAATGGCGAGAGATGGCTTTGGCAGAGAACAGATTATTTCCAGGATAAATAATCAAATGAGCGATGAGGAAAAGTCAAAATTCGCCGATGTAATACTTGATAATTCAAAGGATTTGGACTATTTATACAATCAAATTGACCAATTCCTAGAGAGGAATAATATTGAGTTTTAGTTTATTTCTTAAAAAAGCATATTTGTTTTTCAGAGAAAATATTGTGTCTATTATCATTGCGTTGATAGTATTTTTGGCTGCTTTTTGTAGCTACTCAATATACAAAACAGGTGATAACATAATCGAAGAGTTTATAAACTATGACGACACTAATGAATATGTTAAATATTCAAATCAGCGTTTCGCCATTTCTGACATCAAAAGCTTGAACCCTTTGGTATCAGACGATGTAGACACTTATTATATGTCTAAAGTTTTCTTTAGCTCATTGTTTAAAGAGAATTCTAAGCTGACTTTGGAAAAGGATTTAGTTAACAAGTACTCCGTTGATAGTGAGAATGGAACTGTTAGCATATCTTTAATAGATGATGCTATCTGTGGCGATGGTTCTCACATTACAGGAAACGATGTTTCTTTTACTGTTGACCAAATCAAGAACTATGGCAAGAAATCACCGTTTTACACTATGGCTAAGAAGATTTCCTATGTTCAAGTTCAAGGAACTTACTCAATTAAGATAGTATTTTCTGATGCCAGTGATGCTGCTTTGAACAATCTTACTTTCCCAATAGTAAGCCGTAATTCCTATTCAGATGACAAGGATTACGTTCCAAATGGCAGCGGACAATATGTGGTAAAAACTTATAAAAAAGCTTCTTATATAAAAGCTGTGCCAAATGAAGATTATTATGGTGAAGTTGCGACTAATAGCCTTTATTTCCAAATGTTAAGAAATGGTACAGATCTATACAATTTCTTAAATACTTTTGATATAACAGCTATGGTATACAAGGATTTTAATGGTAAATCCATAGCAGAGGATAAGAATTTAACATATAATTCTATTCCTTCAAATTGTCTGGAATATATTGGCTTTAATTTTAATAACGAGATTTTGCAGGATAAATACTTTAGAAAAGCTTTAGCTAATACAGTTAATACCAACGATATTATTAACAAGGCTTATTCTAATATTGGAATTCCAGTGGATTCCATCTATTTCCCAGAATATCTAGAATCGGAAAACACAGGGGATATGTATCCTTATGATTTTTCAAATGCTGTTTCTATACTGGATAAAATTCGTGCGGTAGACAGCGATGATGACGGTTACCGTGAATACAAAAACGGGGAAAAGATTGAGCTCAATATCTTAGTTAATGAGAACAATCCAGATAGAATCCTGGCAGCAAACGAGCTTGTGAGCAATTTTGATTCGGTTCAAATTAAAGCAAAGGTAAATGCTTTGCCATGGGAAGAGTACAAGCAAGCTATTAAGAATTCTAACTTTGATATTGTAATTGGTGGCTTTAAGATAGATAAGGCTGATAATTTAGAGTCTTTATTTGACAAGGGAAATATCCTTAATTATGAAAATGATCAGATTTTAGCTTTAGCTAAGAGTCTTAAAACTACAATGAATATAAAGGACTATAAGGAAACATATGAAAATCTTAAGGAGCTGCTAAAAGCAGATTTGCCTTATTATCCAATATGTTACAAGACATACAGCTTCTTCCAAACTCAATATGCATCAAGTGAAATCGTTCCATCATACTTCGATGTATACAGTGGGGTGAGCACTTGGAGATATAAGAAAATTGTACCAAAGGATGAGGAAGATTAATAAAATCTTGCATAATCTTTACATATATGGTAAAATCTTTTAGTGATATTTTATATCGCTAAGCCGGCGTGGCGGAATTGGCAGACGCGCAGGATTCAAAATCCTGTGGCAGCAATGTCGTGTGGGTTCGACCCCCACCGCCGGCACCAATTTTGATAACAAAATTGTAATCAATTAGGAGGAATAAAAAATGGATTCACAAAGTTTAATGAGCATTGGTCTTATAGTAGTAATGTTTGCAGCAATGTATTTCTTACTAATCAGACCTCAAAAGAAGAAAGAAAAAGAAACTCAAGCAATGCGTGATGCACTTCGCGTAGGTGATGAAGTTATTACAATTGGTGGTATTCACGGCAAGATTGTAAAGACTAAGGACGAATCACTCGTTCTTGCAGTTGGTGCTGACAAGGTTAAAATGGAATTCGAAAAGTGGGCTATTTCACAAGTTTCAGAAAAGTCTGCTAGCGATGATTTTGAAGAAGAAGCTCCTAAGGCTCCAAAGAGACTTAAGAAGAAGGAAAGCACTGAAGAATAATCACTTATATTTGATATTTAAACCTCGCTAAATGGCGAGGTTTTTATTTGCAAAAAAATGGCTTAAAATAGCCGATTTTCCTTGTAAAAAAGCCATAAATATGCTATTATAAGATGTAATGTTTTTGATAATACCCGTTATACGTTATTTAATAAATTTAGGGTAAAAATTAATAGAAGGCGAGAGAGAGATATGAACAAAACTTTAAAGAAAATTTTAGCAATTATTACATGTATTGTTGTAATTGTTGGATGGTTTATTACTGTTCAAGGAACTGCACTTTTTGGCGGTGAAATGAATTCAGTAAAAGATGTATTATCTTTGGGCTTGGACATTGAAGGCGGTGCATACGTAGTTATGGAAGCCGACATTGCTAAGGGCGAAGATGTGGATACTGTTATGTCACAAACTCAAGCAGTAATTGAAAACCGTGTAAATGAATTCGGTTTATCAGAAGCTTCAGTTACTGTTGAAGGTACTAACAGAATCCGTGTTGAAATGCCAGGCGTAGACAATGCGGATCAATTAATTGAAAAAATAGGTACAACAGCTAAGTTGAGTTTCTATCTAGCAGATGAAACAAAAGTGTTAGATGGTGATGACATTGCTGATGCTTCAGTTGGTACAGACTCAGATCACGGTGGCTATCTAATCCAATTGGAATTCACTAGCAAGGGAGCTACAAAGTTCGAAGACGCAACTAAAAAAGCATCAAGTGGTGAAGTTACAGCTACTATGACTTATGGCGATGGCCAAACTAAGGTTGAAAACAATGCTATCGTTATCATGCTAGATAATGAAGTGATTTCAGCACCAACTTGTAAGGAAACAATTTCAGGAACTTCTTGTATCATTACTCAAAACAAGGGATTCTCAAAGGAAGATGCTTCAACTACTGCTTCATTAATCAGAGGTGGTGCACTTCCAGCAGAACTAACTCAAGTAACTGCTTCAGTACAATCTGCAACAATTGGTTATGATGCTTTTGATAAAGCTGTATTAGCAGGTGCTATCGGTTTATTATTAGTATTCTTAATTATGATTCTATTCTACAAGGGTTTAGGATTAATTGCAGACATAGCTTTAGCTTTATATGTATTGCTTGACCTTTGGGCAATGGTTGCAATGGGAGCGACATTAACACTTCCTGGTATCGCAGGTATCATCCTATCAATAGGTATGGCCGTTGATGCTAACGTAATCATATTTGCAAGAATCAAGGAAGAAATTGGACAAGGCAGATCTGTTAGAGTTGCAGTAAGCTCTGGTTTCAAACGAGCACTAACTACAGTACTTGATGCACAAATCACAACTTTAATCGCAGCAGTAGTTCTTTATGAAATCGGTACTACAACTGTTAGAGGTTTCGCAACAACATTAATGCTAGGTATTATTATTTCAATCTTTACAGCAGTTGTTGTTACACAATTATTTGTATCCTTATTTGCAGACAGCAAGAAGTTTGGTACAAAGACAGCATTTGGCTGCAACGAAGATGGTACTCCTAGAAAGATTTTAAAGAAGCAATTTGACTTCGTTGGAAATAGAAAGATTTTCTACTGCATTTCAGCAGGTGTTCTAATTGTTGGTCTATTATTCGGCTTGCTTAGAGGCTTTAATACAGGTATCGATTTTAGCGGTGGTACTATGATGCAAATCGATATGCACAAAACTATCGATATCGATGAGCTAAAAGCTAATTTGTCAGACTATAATTTAGATGATGCAACTATCGTTTATGCAGGGGAAGAAAACGAACAAGTTATCATCAAGACAAAACAAGACTTCAATGCAGCTGAAAGAACTAAAATCATGAACACTATCGAAGAAAAGTACGAAGGTGTTACTGATGAAGACTTACTAACAAGTGAACAATTCGGACCTTCAATAGGTGACGAACTTAAGGGCAATGCTGTTAAATCAGTCCTTATTGCAGCACTTGGTATGTTGATCTACATCATATTCAGATTTAAGTCTTGGAAGTATGGTGTTACTTCAATAGCCGGAGTATTGCACGATGCACTTATCTTAGTTGCATGCTATGCAATATTCTCAATTACAGTAAACAACCCACTAATCGCAAGTATTCTTACAGTAGTAGGTTACTCAATAAACGATACTATCGTAATTTTCGATAGAATTAGAGAAAACAAGAATCTTAATAGAGCAAAAGAAAGCAATTATGCTTTGATGAACAGATCTATTAATCAAACTCTTGACAGATCAATTATGACTTCAGTTACAACTGTTTTAGTAATGATTCCATTGCTATTCATCGGATCAAGTTCAATACTTGAATTTACAATTCCACTATTAATCGGTGTAACTGTAGGAACTTATTCATCAATATTCTTGTGCACACCTTTATGCTATGAAACATTCAAGGGTGAAGATAAATCAGATTATCAAAAGAAGCTTGAAAGAAAAGAAAAGGAAAAGAAAGCTCAAGCTAAAAAGGAAAATAAGTTAAATGTATACTAAAAGCGAATTTCTTAATAAAATTGCACAACTTAACAAGAACTATAATTTGGAGCTAATCGGCAGGGCATTTGATACTGCCGAAAAGCTTCATGAAGGTCAGTTTAGAAGAAGCGGCGAACCTTATTTCATGCATCCTCAAAATGTAGCCATTATTTTGGCTGAAATGGGTATGGACAACGAAACTATTTGTGGTGGCCTTCTTCACGATGTAGTTGAAGATACCGAATATACACATGAAATGATGATCGAATCATTTGGTGAAAATGTGGCCCTTCTTGTTGACGGTGTAACAAAGCTAGGTGAAATTAAATTTGACAATAAGACTGAGGAACAAGCTGAAAACTTTAGAAAGATGTTCCTTGCAATGTCAAAGGATATTAGAGTGCTTATCATTAAGTTAGCGGATAGATTGCATAATATGAGAACTTTGGAACACATGCCAAGCCATAAGCAATTGGAAAAGAGCCGTGAAACTATTGACGTTTATGCACCTTTAGCTAGTAGATTGGGAATCTATGCTGTTAAGTTTGAGCTGGAAGATTTAGCTTTTAAATACTTAGAGCCTGAAATCTATCAAAGCTTGGGTCGTAGAGTTCAAGCCAAGAAAGAGGAAAGCGCTCAAACTATTAAACAAGTAATTGACAAAATTGATGACAGTTTAAAGGACTCTCACATCAATTATGATATTTACGGTAGAACTAAACAACTTTACAGTATTTACAAGAAGATGCTGTATCAAAACAAGCAGTTAGATGAAATATTCGATTTAACAGCTTTAAGAATACTAGTAAGTTCTGTAAAGGATTGTTATGCTATTTTAGGCCTTGTACATACTTTGTGGATGCCAATTCCTGGCCGTTTCAAAGACTATATTGCAATGCCTAAACCAAATAGATATCAATCACTACATACTACTGTAATAGGTGATAACGGCAATCCATTTGAAATACAAATTCGTACTTATGACATGCATAAGGTTGCTGAATACGGTATCGCAGCCCACTGGAAGTATAAAGAGGGTGACACTAGCGATACCAATGATGATGAAGTTAAGTTATCATGGCTTCGTCAATCTCTTGAATGGCAACAAGATATTTCAGATTCCAAGGAATTTATGGATAATTTGAAAATGGACTTGTTCGCCAGCCAAGTATATGTATTCACACCAAGAGGTGACGTATTTGAATTGCCGGTAAAAGCTACACCTTTGGATTTCGCTTTTAAAGTCCATACAGAAGTAGGTAAAAAGTGTACTGGTGCCAAAGTAAACGGAAAGATGGTAACAATAGACTATACTCTTCAAAATGGAGATATAGTTGAAATCATCACTAATCCAAATGCTAGCGGACCAAGTATCGACTGGTTAAAGATTGCCAAGAGCCCGTCAGCACGTAATAAAATACGTCAATATTTAAGAAAAGCTAATAAAGATAATGTTGTTGAACAAGGTAAAGATGCTTTGGATAGACATATATCAAAGCGCGGATATGATCCAAATAAGGTTGCAATAATATCTTTCTTGAATAGAGCGGTTAAAGAGCATGGATATGACAATCTAAGCGATGCATATATCCAAATTGCCAATGGCGGTTCATTACTGAGCAAATTCGCAGGCAGTTTGATTTCATATTACGATGAGGTTCATAAGCCTGAATTAGATGAGGATAAAGAAGCTCAAGAAAAGCTTGAAAAGGCTACTAATAACAAGTCTATCCGTGATAGAAACCTTGTTCAATCAAGCATAATTGTTAATAACGATCCTAATCAAAAGAATTTACTTGTTAGAACAGCTAGATGCTGTAACCCAGTTCCAGGTGATGATATCGTTGGTTTCATCACAAAGGGCAGAGGCATTTCAGTTCACAGAGCCGATTGCTCTAATGTAAAGGGCATGGGCGAAGAAGAATTGAGCCGTATGATTGATGTTGAATGGGCAGATATTGAAATGGGTAAAACTTATGATGCTCATATCACAATCATTATGGAACATAAAAAGGGCATGGTTGCCGCCGTTTCCAAGCTATGCGAAGAGTTAGACATTAGCATTACAGCAATGAATCTAAGAACTAATACAGATGACAACGCTGTAATGGATATAACTTTAGCTTTGGCAGGCACACATCAAATGCAAAGAGTATTGCGTCAATTTAGAAATATCGATGGCGTAATTCAAGTATATAGACCTAAATAGGAGTAAAAATGAGAGCAGTTGTACAAAGAGCAAGCTTCGGAAGCGTGACAGTTGATAATAAGGTGGTAGGCCAAATTGATGAAGGTCTAGTGGTATTAATCGGCGTTGAAAAAGCTGACGGAGATAAAGATGTAAAATATCTTGTTGATAAAATCTCAGGTCTTAGAATATTTAGAGATGAAGAAGACAAGATGAATCTTTCTGTCAAAGATATTGGCGGCAGTATACTTGCAATTTCTCAATTTACTTTATTAGGCGATGTTAGAAAGGGAAAAAGACCAAGCTTCAGCAATGCTGAGAATCCTGAAACTGCAAATATGCTTTATCAACAGGTTTTAAGCGGTTTAAGGGAGGAAGGCTTAAGAGTTGAAGAAGGTGTTTTCCAGGCCGATATGATGGTTAAAATCCACAATAATGGCCCTGTAACAATACTTTTAGACAGTCACAAGGAGTTCTAAATGGATATAAAAACTTATATGACTGGGCCATTGCAAGTGAATACCTATTTGGTAACAGATGATACCACTGGTGAATGCTTTGTAGTAGATCCAGGTGGTCACAGCGATAGACTCATAGAAGATATAGAAAAGAACGGTCATGGTCTTAAATATGTTGTTTTAACCCACGGTCATGGCGACCATATAGGTGGTGTAAATGAGCTTTTAGAGAAGTATTCGGCTAAGCTTTTGGCAGGAGATAAGGAAAGAGTAATCCTAGAAAGCAGCATGTATAACGAAAGTTTTGCTTTCTTTAGAAAAGCTATAGAGTTAAAAGCTGATGTTTATTTAAAAGAAAACGACACATTTGCTATTGGGGAAACAGAGTTTAAGGTACTTGAAACTCCAGGCCACACTCCAGGCGGATTAAGCTTTTACCATCCAGGAGTAGTATTTACAGGAGACACTCTATTTAAGCTTTCTGTTGGTAGAACAGACTTCTTTGGCGGTAGCTGGGAAGAGATGCTTTCTTCCATTGAAAACAAATTGTATAAGCTTCCTGATGATACCTTGGTTTTACCAGGACATATGGAAAGCTCAACAATAGGATTTGAAAAGAAATACAATCAATTTTTATAAGGAGAATATAATGCTTACAAATATTCCAAAGGGAACAAAAGATCTAATGCAAGATGAAAGTTACAAATGGCAATTTTTAGAGAATAAATTTGCTGAATTTTGTGCACTTTACGGTTTTAAAGAAATAAGAACTCCTATTTTTGAACATACTGAACTTTTCCAAAGAGGAATAGGTGATACAACCGATGTAGTTCAAAAAGAAATGTATACTTTTGAGGATCATGGCCACAGAAGTATTACTTTAAAGCCTGAAGGTACAGCTGGTGCAGTTCGTGCATTTTTGGAACATAAAATATATGCAGAAACTCAACCAACAAAGCTTTTCTACAAAACACCTTGTTTTAGATATGAAAAGCCACAATCAGGAAGACTTCGTCAATTCCACCAATTCGGTGTTGAAGTTTTCGGTGCTTCCAATATGATTGCAGATGCTGAAGTAATCTCTTTGGCATATAAGTTTATAAAATATTTAGGAATTGAAGACTTAGAACTTCATATTAACAGCATTGGCTGTCCAGAGTGCAGAGCTAAGTACAGATTAGCTTTACAAGAATTTCTTCGTCCTAAATTCGATGAATTATGTCCAACTTGTCAAAGCCGTTTTGATAGAAATCCTATGAGAATTCTGGATTGTAAATCAGAGATTTGCCAAGACTTAGTCAAGGGCGCACCAGTAATGATCGATTATCTATGTGATGACTGTAAGGAAGCATTTGAGGATTTACAAGCTGATTTAAAAGCCTTAGACATTGATTTTACCATTGATACAGGCATAGTAAGAGGCTTGGATTATTATACTAAGACAGCTTTTGAATTCGTTACAAACAGCATTGGTGCTCAAGGAACAGTTTGTGGTGGAGGCAGATACGACAATCTTGTTGAAGAATTAGGCGGTCCATCAGTTCCAGGAGTAGGCTGGGGAATGGGAATCGAAAGATTGCTAATGGTTATGGAAGCCAATGGTATTGAAATTCCAAAGCCTTCAACTAGTGATGTATTTGTTGCTACTATGGGTGAAAATGCTAAACACTACGGTTTAAAGCTTGTTTCACAGCTTAGGGATAATGGCATCAAAGCTGATTTAGACACCTTACAAAGGAATTTTAAGGGTCAATTTAAGTATTCTGACCGTATAGGTGCTAAATATACAGTTGTAATTGGAGATAACGAGTTAGAAACTAAGCTTTTCCAAGTTAAAGATATGGACAATTCAACTCAATACGAAGTTAAAGAAGAAGAATTAATTCAACACCTTGTAGAAAAGGTAAATGCTTAATGAAGAAAATTGGTATTTTAGGTGGAAGTTTTGATCCTATCCACAACGGACATATTAATATAGCTGTAAATGCTTTAATTAAAAGGAATCTAGACTTTGTATGCTTTATGCCTACAAAGAAAAACCCTTTTAAAGCAGGAAAAGATCAAGCTTCAGATGAAGATAGGTTAGCTATGTTAAAAGCTGCCATAGGGCAAAATACAAGCTTTTGCATCATTGATGATGAGCTTAAAGACAAGAATGTGTCCTATACCTACAATACCATGGAGAATTTAAGCAAAAACTATGTTGGATGCCATCTATATTTCATAATAGGCTCAGATTCCCTTATGTCTATGGAGAAATGGTACAGGGGAGAAGATCTATTAAAGAATTTTAGCTTTATTGTAGCTTTAAGGCCAGGTCAAACCTACGAGGAATTGGAAAATAAAGTAAATGAGTTAGTTGAAAAGTATGACGCTGACATTGATTTGATGGAAATGGATGTTTTAGATGATAGTTCATCCACAGAAATTAGAGAATTATTGAAAAATGGAGGAGATATAAGCTATATGGTTCCTCCAAAAGTAAAGGAGTACATTTACGAACATGGACTCTATTTATGAAAAGATAGATAAGATTACAAAATCAAATACTACGCCCAAAAGACAGCAACACATATTAAATGTTGCAAATCTTGCCAAGGAACTGGGCAGGAAATATGGGGTAGATGAAGAAAAGCTTGAAATTGCAGCATTATGCCACGATATGGCAAGGGTACATGATGTTGAGGTTAACGATAAATATATTATTGATTTAGCTTTAGATAAGAAGTATTTAGGCAATATTAACCTTGCACACAGCAAAATTGCTGCAAAATTAGCTAAAAATTTAGGTATTAATGATGAAGATGTGCTCAATGCAATCTCATATCACACTACAGGCAGAGCAAATATGAGCATGATGGAAAAGATCGTATTCATTGCAGATGCCATTGAGCCAAAAAGGGATTATCCAGGTGTAGATGAAATCCGTGAAATCGTATTTAATAATATAGATTTAGCGTGTTTAATGTCTTTAGAAAACACTATAGAACACTTGGAAAATCAAGGGATTACGGATATTGACGATGACACTATTAAAGCTAGAGATTATTTTAAAGCTTTATTAAAATAGGAGGATTAAATGGAAGTAAAAGAATTAGCTTTATCAATTGGTAAACTCTTAGACGAAAAACTTGCAAAGGATATCGAACTGATTGACATAGGAGAAAAATCAGGTTTTGCAGATTTCTTAATTATTTGCAGTGCAGGATCACAAAGACAAGTTAAAGCTTTAGCAGACTTTGTAGAAGATGAATTTGCAAAGAATGATGTTGAAATTAAAAACATTGAAGGTCTTAATACTTTAGATTGGGTATTAATGGACTACGGTGATATTATTGTAAATATTTTTACAGAGGATACTAGAGCAAAATACAGCCTTGAAAAGATCTGGGGAGACTGCGAAGCTCTAAGAATGGGAGAATAGGCATGAAGGAAACTTACGAATTTAAAGATATTGAAAAGAAATGGCAAGATAAATGGAAAAAAGATGACGCTTTCAAGACTGTAGAAGATCCAGACAAGAAGAAATACTACGTTCTTGAAATGTTCCCATATCCATCAGGTAAATTACATATGGGACACGTTAGAAACTATTCCATCGGTGATGTTATCGCTAGATTCAAGAAGATGGATGGTTATAATGTGCTTCATCCAATGGGCTTCGACTCATTTGGACTTCCTGCAGAAAATGCAGCCATTAAAAACGGTATAGCACCAGCTATATGGACTTGGTCAAACATCCATGAAATGGAAGAACAACTTACAGAACTAGGTCTTTCATACGATTGGGACAGAGAAGTTTGCACTTGCCACGAAGATACATACAAGTGGATGCAATGGATCTTCATTCAATTCTATAAAAAGGGTTTAGCATACAAGAAGGAAAACCCTGTAAACTGGTGTCCTTCATGTGAAACAGTTCTAGCTAACGAACAAGTTGTAGATGGTTGCTGTGAAAGATGCGGAAGCCAAGTTAGCAAAAAGAACTTATCACAATGGTATTTAAAGATCACAGACTATGCTGATAGATTACTTGAAAATATTGATACTAAGCTTGATGGTTGGCCTAATAAGGTTAAAGTAATGCAAAAGAACTGGATCGGTAAATCAACTGGTGCAGAAATTGACTTTAAGATTAAGGACAGCGATGTTGTATTAACAGTATATACAACTAGATGTGATACATTATTCGGTACTTCATATATGGTTTTAGCGCCTGAAAATCCATATGTTGAGCAATTTGTAAAGGGTACTGAATTCGAAAAAGACGCAATGGAATATATTGACCATTGCAAACATTTAAGTGAAATCGAAAGAACTTCCACAAGTAAGGAAAAGACTGGTGTATTTATTGGTAAATATGCTATCAATCCTTTAACTAATGCAGAAATTCCAATTTATATCTCAGATTACGTTCTAATGGATTATGGTACTGGTGCTGTAATGGGTGTACCAGCTCACGATGAACGTGACTTTGATTTTGCTAAGAAATTTAATCTTCCAATTATTCCAGTAGTAGATCCTGAAGATCCTGAAATTGATGTTAACAATTTGAAGGAAGTATGTTCCGCAAAGGGTAAATTAATCAATTCAGGCGAATTTAACGGTATGTACTATGAAGAAGCACAAGCTAAAATCATTGAAAGATTGGAAAAAGAAGGAGTTGGTAAAGCAACTACTAACTTCAGATTAAGAGACTGGCTAATTTCTAGACAAAGATATTGGGGAACTCCTATTCCAATGATCAATTGTCCAGATTGTGGCTGGGTTCCTGAAAAGGAAGAAAATCTTCCTGTATTACTACCTACAGATATTGAATTTACTGGAAAGGGTGCATCTCCAATCGCATCCAGCAAAACATTTATTGATACTGTATGTCCATGCTGTGGTAAGCCAGCAAAGAGAGAAATCGATACTATGGATACTTTCCTTGACTCATCATGGTATTTCCTAAGATACTGCGATCCAAAGAACAAGGAAGAAGTATTCTCCAAGGAAAAAGCTGATTACTGGATGGATGTAGATCAATACATCGGAGGCGTTGAACACGCAATTTTACACTTGCTTTATGCAAGATTCTTTACTATGGCTTTACACGATTTAGGCCTAGTAGATGTTGAAGAACCATTTAAGAACCTATTAACTCAAGGTATGGTTAACAAAGATGGTAAGAAGATGAGTAAATCTTTGGGTAATGTTGTAAGTCCAGCTGAAATCATTGAAAAATATGGTGCTGATACTGCAAGATTATTCATTCTATTTGCTGCACCACCTGAAAGAGAACTTGACTGGTCAGATAAGGGTGTTGAAGGCAGCTACAGATTCCTTAACAGAGTATACAGACTAATATATGACTTTAAGGATAAATACGGCGATGTTGTTGATGCTCCAAGCATTAAGACTTCAGCCGATAAGAAGTTAAATTACATGTTAAATACATCAATTAAGAAAGTTAGAGATGATGTAGGAGGCAGATTCGCATTTAATACAGCTATAAGTTCAATTATGGAACTAGTTAACGAAATGTATAGATACAAGGAACTTCCAGATATGGATCTTGGTCTATATGCAAAGGCTGTAAAAGAATTGATTATAATTCTTGCTCCTTTCACTCCACATATTTGCGAAGAAATGTGGGAATACATGGGAGGAACAAGCTCAGTTTGTGATGAATCATGGCCAGACTATGATGAACAAGCTCTTGTCAAAGACGAAGTTGAAATCGTTGTTCAACTTAATGGCAAGGTAAAAGAAAAGATTAGTATTGCAAACAATTTAACAAAGGAAGAATTGGAAAAGATAGCTTTAGAAGATGAAAATGTTAAAAAGCTATTGGATGGCAAGAATGTAATTAAAGTTATTGCTGTTCCAAATAGACTAGTTAATATTGTTGTAAAATAATTTGTTCATCCTCTAATTTGAGGAGGGGAAATGGAAAGAAACGTAAAAAAAGATAGTAATAAGGGCTTTAGTTCCAAGAAAAAGAAACACTATGATAAGAGAACTAAGCCTGTTAAAAACTCAGAAAAGAATCAAGAAGCTTTGAAAATCATTCCAATTGGAGGCTTAAATGAAATAGGCAAGAACATGACTCTATTGGAATACAAGGATGAAATCTTGATTATTGACTGCGGTATGGCTTTTCCAGAAGATGAAATGCTGGGAATCGATGTAATTATTCCTGATTTTACATATCTAAAAGGAAAAGAAAAGAAGATAAAAGGTTTAATAATCACTCACGGACACGAAGACCACATTGGAGGCGTTCCATATTTACTTAAGGAATTTAAGATTCCAGTATACGGAACACCGCTTACATTAGGTTTAATACAAAATAAGCTTGATGAAAGAAATATGAAAGCTAAGCTTAACACTATTAAAGCAGGTCAAGTGTTTAGATTAGGATGCTTTAAAATTGAAGCAATTAGAACAACTCACTCCATAGCTGATGCAGTAGCTTTTTCAATAGATACACCAGCTGGAAGAGTATTCCATACAGGAGACTTTAAGATTGACTACACTCCAATAGATGGAGATCCTATTGATCTATCCAAGTTTGCAGAAATAGGTGCCAAAGGGGTAGATTTGTTGCTGGCTGACAGCACAAACGCTCTTAGACCTGGTTATTCAAACTCGGAAAAGATTGTAGGACAAACTTTAGGAGAAATATTCCATAACAGTAAGAGCAGAATAGTTGTATCAACTTTCTCATCCAATGTTCACAGAATTCAAAAGATCATTGATAATGCTGTTAAATGTGGCAGACAAGTTGCAATTTCAGGTAGAAGTATGGAAAAGGTTGTTGAACTTGCAAGTCAATTGGGATATTTAAAAGCTCCACAAGGCACTTTAATGGATATTTCCAAGGTGAAGAATATTGCAGATAACAAAATCGTTATAATCACCACTGGAAGCCAAGGGGAGCCAATGTCAGCTTTAGCCAGAATGGCCAACGATAAGCATAAAAATGTCCAATTAAAGAAGGGTGACACAATTATATTATCGTCTACGCCTGTACCTGGAAACGAAAAAATGGTATCCAATGTAGTAAACAGACTATTTGAGATAGGTTGCGAAGTAATTTACTCAGATGTTTTGGATGTTCACGTATCAGGACACGCTGCCCAAGAAGAATTGAAATTGCTTCACTCACTAATTAAGGCCAAAAACTTTATGCCAGTCCACGGCGAATACAGATATTTGGTAGGACATATGAATTTGGCTGAAGATTTAGGTCAAAAGAGTGACAATATTCACATCCTAAGCAACGGAGATTGCTTGAAATTGAATAAACACAAGTGTGAAATTCAAAGAAATTATGCTACAGCAGAGGATATTTTAGTCGATGGTCTAAGTATTGGTGAAGTTGGTGAAATCGTATTAAACGATAGAAAGAACTTGTCTGAAGGCGGAATGATAATTGTTGCAACTGCTTTAGACAGCAGAACACATCAATTACTTTCAGGGCCAGATATAATCTCCAGAGGTTTCGTTTATGTAAAAGAAAACGAAGAACTTATGGCAGAGCTTAAACAGGTTGCTCTTGATGCAGTAATGGATTGCCAAGCTCAAGGCAGAGTGGAATGGCCAGAGCTTAGAGCTGCAATAAGAACAGCTTTAAAAGATTATATTTATGAAACTATGGGAAGATCACCAATAGTTTTACCAATATTTATGGACGTATAGGAGGAAAAACACATGAATGTATATGATAAAGCCCATGAATTATCAACAGCTATTAAAGAAAGCGGAGAATACAAGGAATATTCAGAGCTAAGAGAAAAGGTTCGTCAAAACACTGAACTTGACGCTATGCTTAAGGATTTCCAAGAGAAGCAAATCACTGCTCAAGCTAAAATGATGGCTGGAGAAACTCTTGATGATGACACAGTAAATACAATTCAAAACTTGTATCAAATCATTGCAAAGGATCCAACAGCAGGTGAGTATTTGCAAGCAGAAATGAGATTTTCTGTAATGATTAAGGACGTATACGAAATCCTAGGTGAAACTATTAGCTTAGAATAGTATTTGATGCCTTAAATGCTTGTTTATAAAGCTATAATTTGGTATAATATTAGTGTTGATTTATCGACACAATTAATGGTTTATAATTAAATATTAATATAAGAAAGAGAGAATTATTATGATTTCAGCAGGTGAATTTAGAAAAGGTGTAACTTTTGAAATGGATGGAGAACCTTGTGTTGTTATTGATTTCCAACACGTAAAGCCAGGTAAGGGTGCAGCTTTCGTTAGAACTAAGTACAGAAACATTCTAACAGGTGCAACTAGAGAAGAAGCTTTTAACCCAGATGCAAAGTATCCAAAGGCTCATATCGAAACAAAGGTTATGCAATATTCATATAACGATGGAGATTTATACTACTTCATGGACCAAGAAACTTACGACATGGTTCCACTATCAGCTGACATGGTAGCAGAAGCAGTTAAGTTTATCAGAGAAAATGATGAAGCAACAATCAAATTCTACAAGGGAACAGCTTTCGACGTTGAAGCTCCAAACTTTGTAGACTTAAAGGTTATCGAAACTGAACCTGGCGTTAAGGGCAACACTGCAACTAACGTTACAAAGCCAGCAACAGTAGAAACTGGTGCTGTAATCCAAGTTCCTATTTTCATTAACGAAGGCGAAGTAATCCAAATCGATACTCGTACTGGTGAATATTTAGGCAGATCAAAATAGTTAAAACAAGTAAAGAATGTTTTAAGGGACGTGGGTATTTAGCGTCCCTTTCATTGTATTTAAGGTAATTTTATGAAAAAGAAAGTAATTATTGCTGTTTTATTAATCATAATTGCAGCTATTATAGGCGTTTTTGCCCTATATTCTCACTACAATTCAGCCATGGATAGTTCCAATGAGACAATGATAGATATTAGAATCGAAGAAGGAGCTACAACCACTTCCATTGCTAGCGATTTATATGAAAACAAGTTAATATCAAGTGAATTTGGCTTTAAGCTTATTTCAAAGCTAAAAGGATATGATGGTAAATATCAAGTGGGACTTTATGAGCTTAACCAAAGCATGACAGCTACAGATATTATGGAAAAGCTAAGCTCAGGGGCTGTAAAAGCAACACAATTTACTATCGTTGAAGGCACTTTTGTTAAAAATATAGCTGCTCAAGCAGCAGAACTTGGTCTATGCTCCAAAAAAGAGTTTATGAAAGAAGTTAAAAGCGGCAAGTTTGACTATGATTTCTTGAAGGATGCTCCAAAGGGCGAAACTCGTTTGGAAGGATTCTTGTTACCAGAAACATATAGCATTCCAGATGGTGCTAGCGCACACGAAATTATTGACATTATACTTTCCAATTTCAATGAGCAAGTAGGTCACAAATATGACAAGCAAGCTAAAAAACTAGGCTTATCATTCTATGAATTGTTGACTGTTGCATCAATCATTGAAAGGGAAGCTGTATTTGAAGAAGACGATGCCAATGTTTCAAGCGTAATCTATAACAGACTTAAAGATGGAATGGCTTTACAAATGGATTCAAGCCTTTCATATATCTATAACGATAATACTGAAAGCCACAGTCTAAAAGATTTGGAAGTTGATAACCCATATAACACTTATAAGTATAAGGGATTACCTCCAGGTCCAATTTCAAATCCAGGAATCGCTGCCATTGAAGCAGCCGCAAATCCTGCAGACACAGACTATCTATTCTTTGTAAATAGCAAAAAATTAGACGGTAGCTTGGCTTTTGCTAAAACAGATTCAGGTTTCATGAAACTATTTAACGAATACTCAGAAGCTTTAGCAAAACAAGAAAAGGAAGAGAATTAATAAATTATGAACATTACTAATGATGTAGTAAGCGAATATTTACAGGATCATTACAAGCCTTTAAATGAAGAATTAAATCGTTTAAGAATTGAAGCTGAAGAAAACAGAGTTCCAATTATACTTAAGGAAACTGAAAGCTTTTTGGAACTGTTTTTAAAGATAGTTAAACCTAAGAAAATATTAGAAATAGGTTCAGCTGTTGGATATTCGGCTTCATTTATGGCAGCTTGCTTACCAGATGCGAAAATCTTTACCATTGAGAAGGACCACGACGTTTATGAAACAGCAAAAGCAAAGGTCAAAGAATTAGCTTATGATAATCGCATAACTCTATTGGAAGGCGATGGGGAAGAGTGCGAAAATGCCTTGTTTGAGCAGGGCGAAAGCGATTTTGACCTAGTATTCATAGATGCAGCAAAAAGCCACTACAAACGCTTTTTTGACGCTTCATTGAGGCTTTCTAATAAAGATACAGTCTTTGTTTGCGACAATGTTCTATTTAAAGCGAGAACTTGCTCAGATGAATATGATCCAAATCATAAATACAAGACAAATATTCGCAACATGCGTGAATTTATTGAATATATAACTAATGACGAAAGATTCGAAACTGCAGTTATAGCTGTAGGCGACGGTCTTTCAATTACAAGATTTAAGAATGAATAAAATTGAACTTTTAGCTCCAGCAGGAGATTTAGAAAAAGTAAAAATAGCGTTAATATATGGTGCTGATGCTGTGTATTTTGGTGGAGAAATGTTTTCACTTCGTGCCAGCGCAGGTAATTTAACCATTGATGAAATTAAAGAAGCCTGTGAATTTGCTCATTCATTAAATAAAAAGGCTTATTTAACAATGAATATTTACGCTCATAACGAAGATATTGAGCCCTTGGAAGAATACCTTAATAAAATCAAGGATATTCCAATTGATGCTTTTATAGTATCTGATCCAGGGGTAATAGAAATCATTAAGGATATTATTCCTAATGCAGAAATTCATTTAAGCACACAAGCCAATATGACTAACTACAGAACAGCTAATTTCTGGCATAAAATGGGCGTAAAGCGTCTAGTATTGGCAAGAGAGTTAAGCCTTGATGAAATAAAGGAAATTAGAGCAAATATTCCAGAAACTATGGAACTTGAATCCTTTGTTCACGGCGCTATGTGCATTTCATACTCTGGAAGATGTCTTCTAAGCAACTTTATGACACACCGCGATGCAAACCACGGGGAATGCGCTCATCCTTGTCGCTACAAGTATTCTTTGGTTGAAGAAAAGAGGCCTGGAGAATATTATCCTGTAGAAGAGGATGAGAGGGGTACATATATAATGAATTCCAACGATTTATGTATGTTAGAGCACATGGACGACATCATCAATGCAGGCATAGTTTCAGCAAAGATTGAAGGTAGAATGAAGAGCATTTTCTATGTAGCAACAGTTATTTCAGCTTATAGAAAAGCTATAGATTCATATTATGAGGACCCTGAAAATTACAAGTTTGATCCTGATTGGTTCACTGAGATGACAAAAGCTTCTCATAGACAATTTACAACAGGCTTTTACTATAACGAACCTAAGGACACTGATCAAAACTACGACAGTTCAAACTATACCAGAGATTATTCTTTTGTAGGCCTTGTTTTATCCTATGATAAAGAAAGCTCCTACGCCATAATCGAACAGAGAAATAAGATGGTACTAGGTGATACCATTGAAGTCTTCGGACCTGGTGTAGATTACTTCAGTCAAAAAATCGAAGAAATGTATGATGAGGAGGGCAATCCAATTGATTCAGCTCCACATCCTCAACAGATAATTAAGATGAAAATGGATAGAGAAGTTGCACCAAACTTCATGTTAAGAAAGGAAAAATAAAATGGACGATGTATATCTGGGGACAATAATTACAGTTTTAATAGTAACTGCTATCATAATCAATTTATTAGAGCTTATGAAAGCATCCCTAGACGCAACAAGTTTAAATGTTGTTAAAGCCGAATATGAAAATTTAACAGATTTAGAAGAAAGAGATCTTAAATTAGAAAAGAAATTCAAAACACTTATAACTTTATTGGAAAGGCCACTAGTATATACTTTTTCTAATGTATTTCTAATGATTTTAGCTTTTCTAGTATTTTTATATAAATTCATAGGCTTAATTGTTCTAAGCATACATGAATTATCAAACCCTATATGTGTCATTATCATATTTCTAATAGTCTTATCATTAGCTATGGGAATTTGCTTGGTTTTACCATATAAATGGGGCATACAAAGGGGAAATACCATTGCATTAAAGTTATGTGGACTTGAAAGATTCCTATGCATAATCATTACACCTTTTAGAGTGATAATGTCAGCATGCGCAAATGTTTTCTTGAAAATGTTCCACAAGGATATCAACGTTGATTTAGTAGACTATTCTGAAGAAGATGTAAAATCAATGCTTGAGATAGGTCAACAATCAGGAGCAATTAAAGAAGAGGGCAAGAAGATGATCAATTCTATCTTTGAATTTGATGATAAGCTGGCCTATGAGATCATGACTCCAAGAACTGATGTCTTCATGATTGATATTACAGACGAAGCGGACGAATATATGGAAGAACTTATGGAACTTAAGTATTCCAGAATTCCAGTCTGCGAAGAAGACAGCGACAATATTATTGGTATTTTAAACATTAAAGACTATTTGAAGAACGCCAGAATAGATGGCTTTGATAATATTGAAATAAAGCCTATACTTCGTGAAGCTTTCTTCGTTCCTGAAACAAAGAATATCGATTCATTATTCAAGGAAATGCAAAAGCAAAAGCAACAAATTGCTATTCTAATAGACGAATACGGTGGCTTTAGCGGTATAGTTACTCTTGAAGACATTATTGAAGAAATAATGGGCGAAATCGACGACGAATACGACGATGAAGAATTGGGAATCAAGAATATAGGAAATGGTGAATACATTATCGGCGGAGCTGTAGACCTAGACGACTTAAATGAAGAATTAGGTTTAGATTTAGAGTCAGACAACAGCGAAACAATAGGTGGATTCATTATAGATTTATTGGGAGAAATTCCTGCTGACGACAGTAAGCAAAAGCTGGAATACAAGAATCTAAAATTCCTAGTTATTGATGTAAAGGATAGAAGAATAGAAAAACTTAAATTAACCATAGGAGAAGAAAGAGACGATGAGCTTGAATAGAAGAGACGCAAGAAAATTTGCTATGGAGAAGATCTATCAAATGGAGCTGTCCAAGGACTATTCCATTGACTTCGTAACAAAAGCTTTAGAAGAAATCGATGGGGAACAAAAGGTTTACGTGAGAGAACTTCTTACATACTTGGCTTTAAATTCGGAAGAAATACACAATATTGTTTTAGAACATTCAAGAATTAAAAACCTATCCAGAATGTTAAAGACAGATCTTGCTATTATTGAACTTGCAATTATGGAACAAAAGATTGATATTGAAATTCCAGTGCAAGTATCAGTAAACGAGGCTACAGAATTGTCAAAAGTTTATGGCAATGAAAATAATGCAAGATTCGTAAATGGAATTCTAAGAAATATATTCAAATAAAGGTGAAACATGGCAAGAAAAGCTGCTACCGTATCACAATTTAATGACTATATCGATAAGAGCTTTAGAAACGATCCTATTCTAGGCAATGCCTATGTAATAGGACAAATTAGCGACTTAACATACCACAAAAGCGGACACATATATTTTTCCATTATGGATGAATACAGCAAGCTTTCGTGTATGATGTTCAAAAACAACGCTGATTTGCTTAAAGTAAAGCTTGAAGAAGGCCAAGAGGTAATAGTTTCAGGCTATATCAATGTGTATAAGCCTAGAGGAACTTACTCCCTGGTTTGTCGTGATATTGAAGTGGTTGG
>JAKSSL010000017.1 GCA_024403115.1 Clostridia bacterium | reverse complement strand
TATTCATTTGTAGATACTGTAATCATTGGCCGTGGGGGAGGAGCAAGCGACGATCTGTTCCCATTTAACGATGAACTATTAGCGCGTAAAATCTATGAATTTGAGATTCCAATAATTTCAGCCGTAGGTCACGAAATCGACTTTACAATCTCTGATTTTGTAGCCGATATGAGAGCTGAAACACCAACTGCAGCAGCCCAATTAGCGGTGCCTGATATAAATGAAATCAAATTCATTTTAGATAAAAACAAGCTTTCAATGGAAACATCCCTTTATAGACTTATTGAGATTGAAAAGACTAAGATTCAAAACGCTAAGTTTAAAATGGATAATTCCATAGCGAATATTATAAATACGTTCAAGAACGCTTTGGACAAAAACAAACTGCTTTTAGAGGAAAATAATCCTCTGCAAATCATGAAAAAAGGCTATGCTGTTCTAGAAGATGAAGACAATAAGCTTGTATCTTCTTTAAAAGCAATAGACCTAAGTAAAGACTATAACTTAAGACTACAAGATGGAACTCTAAAGATTAAAATACTTGATAAGAGGGAAGAACCATGTCAAAAGAATTGAATTTCGAAGAAAAATACAACAAATTAGAAGAGGCTGTTAACAAGCTATCTTCCAATTTGAGCTTAGAAGAAGCAATAAACGCATATAACGAAGGCTTAAAATACTATAAAGAATGTGAGACTATACTAGATCAAGCTAATCAAAAGATTGAAATAATCAAGGAAGACTAGGTGATAACTATGGATAACACTTATGAATATTATAAAGATATGCTTGAAAACTATCTAATGGACTATGTTCCCAATGTGGATAGTAAAAGCTTAACAATATATGATTCCATGAAGTATTCTTTAACTGCTGGTGGAAAAAGATTGCGCCCAGTTTTACTTTTAGCAAGCTGTGAATTTGCAGGAGGTAATCCTAAGGAAGCACTACCATTTGCAGTGGCTTTAGAATATATACACACATATTCTTTGATTCACGATGACCTTCCAGCTATGGACAATGATGATCTTAGAAGAGGAAAAGCGACAAATCACAAGGTATATGGTGATGGAATCGCAACTTTAGCTGGTGACGCATTGTTAAATACTGCATGTGAAATCATGCTAAAATCCATGTTCTTGCATTTAGATAGCAAGAAGGAAGTGGATAAAAGAATAAATGCAGCTTATGCTATTATGCGTGCAGCGGGAATTCAAGGAATGATTGCAGGTCAAGTTGCTGATATTGAAGCAGAAGGAAAGAAGTGTTCCGAAGACATGCTTAGATATATTCATTCCAATAAAACTGGTGCTTTAATTTCAGCTGCTATTGAAGCAGGTCTATATATGGGAGAAGCGGATGAAGAATCCTTCGAAAAACTAATGGACTATGCTGATAAACTTGGACTTGCATATCAAATTCAGGATGATATTTTAGATGTTGAAGGAGATGAAGCACAACTGGGCAAACACGTAGGCTCCGATGTGGATTCAAACAAATCAACTTTCGTCTCATTATTTGGTCTTGAAGTAGCAAAAGAAAAGCTTAAAGAAACTGCTAAACAAGCAAAACAAGCTATTGCTTCATACTATGATAATGCAGCATTCTTTGTAGATTTAATAGATAAATTAGAAAATAGAAATAGTTAATAAGAGGAAATATGGTTAAATTAAGCGATATTAAATCGCCAAAAGACTTAAAACAACTTAATACAGATGATTTAAACAGTCTGAGCGACCAGATTAGAGAGTTTCTAATCGATAAGGTATCTAAAACGGGTGGCCATTTAGCTTCAAATTTAGGTATCGTCGAAATTACTCTTGCAATGCACAAGGTTTTCAATAGCCCTATTGATAAGTTCATCTTCGACGTAGGCCATCAATCCTATGTTCATAAGATTCTTACAGGTAGGCAGGAAGGCTTCGATCACTTAAGACAGTACAAAGGAATGAGCGGTTTTCCAAAGGTAAAGGAAAGCAAGCACGACTGTTTTGAAACAGGTCACAGTACAACATCACTTAGCGCTGCTTTTGGAATGGCAAAAGCCAGAGATTTAAAGGGCGAAAACAATAATATAGTGGCTGTTATAGGTGATGGTGCTTTAACAGGCGGAATGGCATACGAGGCTTTAAATAATATTGGGGCTTCAAAAACAAAGATGATAATCATTTTAAATGATAACGGTATGTCTATTTCGCCAAACATCGGCTCAGTATCTAACCACTTGGTAAATCTTAGAACATCTAAGAAATACATTAATACAAAGACTAAGATTAACAGAAGACTTGGAAAATCAAAGACTGGCCAATCAATACATAGAGCATTACACAATATTAAGGAAAACATTAAGTATTCAGTAATAGAAGAAGGCGGAGTCCTTTTCGAAGAGCTTGGTTTTACATATTTAGGTCCAGTAGACGGACATAGTGTAGAATCCATGATAGAAGTCTTGGAAAGAGCAAAGAGCCTTAATAAGCCTGTAATCATTCATGCAATTACTCAAAAGGGTAAGGGCTACATAATCGCTGAAAAAGCTCCAAACAAATTCCATGGACCTTCAGCCTTTGATCCAGATACAGGTTTAGCAATATCCAAGAAGCCAGAGCATACTTTTTCACAAGTAATGGGTGATAAAGCTTTAGAAATGGGCAAAGAACACAAGGATATTGTTGCTATTACAGCTGCAATGACTGAAGCTACAGGCCTATATCCATTTGCACAAAATTTCCCAAATAGATTTTTCGATGTAGGAATAGCTGAACAACATGCAGTAACCTTTGCTGCAGGTCTTGCAAGGGGAGGAATGCATCCAATTGTTGCAATATATTCCTCATTCCTTCAAAGATCCTATGATCAAGTGATGATGGATGTTTGCTTACAGAATCTACCTGTAATATTTGCAATAGATAGGGCAGGTTTCGTAGGTGCAGACGGTGAAACTCATAACGGAATGTTTGATATTTCATATTTAAGCGCTATGCCAAATATGACTATATTATGTCCTGCAGATGGAAATGATTTACAAGCTGCTATGGACTATGCATATGAGCTAAACTCACCAGTTGCAATACGTTATCCACGTGGAGCATGTAAGTTTAAGAGTGGTTTACATAAAACTTTTGTTGAAAATGAGTTAATATGTAACGGTTCAGATATAGAAATTCTTGCAGTAGGTCCTTGCATCGATGACGCTATGCTTATTAAAGATTATTTGGATGATTATAGCGTTGGAATTCGTAAGATTACAAAAGCTATGCCATTTGATCTACAGCTTGAAGGGAATAAACTATATGTAAGTATAGAAGATGGTTCTCTAGTTGGAGGATTTGGTCAAATCTTGAAAGCAAACAACAATAATGTTGAAATTTTAAGCTTTGCATGGCCTCGTAAGTTCATTGAACACGGTTCAAATGATCAAATTAAACAGGAATATAAATTAGATGCTAAGAGCATTGCAGAAAGGATTAAGGCAGAACTTGAAAGAAAGGCTTGATTTACTATTAGTACAAAAAGGATATTTTGAAAGCCGTGAAAAAGCCAAGCGTTCCATAATGGCTGGTATCATATTTGTAGACGGTCAAAGAAGCGATAAGGCAGGCAATTTAGTTGATACAGAGGCTGAGATTGTAGTCAAAGGAGCCACATGTCCCTATGTTTCCAGGGGCGGTCTAAAGCTAGAAAAGTCCATGGGCCAATTTTCCCTTGATTTAAAGGATAAAGTCTGTATGGACATTGGAGCCTCAACAGGTGGTTTTACCGACTGTATGCTCCAAAATGGGGCTTCTAAGGTATATTCAATTGACGTTGGATATGGTCAGTTGGATTACAAGCTTAGAAATGATGAAAGAGTCACAAATATGGAAAAGTTCAATGTGAGATATTTGGAAAGAGAAGACATTTCCGATGACATTGACTTTATAAGCATTGATGTGTCCTTTATATCACTAAAACTAATATTTCCAGCCTGTGCCAAGGTTTTAAAAGACGATGGAGAAATAGTATGTCTGGTAAAACCTCAATTTGAAGCAGGGAAGGAACAAGTTGGCAAAAAGGGTATAGTTAAAGACATCAAAGTTCACAAAGAAGTAATAGAAAATGTTATAGCTTATGCCGAGGAAAATGGCTTTTACCCACATGGCTTAACATACTCTCCAATCACTGGAGCAAAGGGAAATATTGAGTATCTTTTGTACTTGAATAAAAACAATGACAATGATATAATATCATTGTATAAGAAAATAGACGAAATAGTGGATAGTTCCCACAAAGAATTGTCTTAAAATTAATATTAAAGGAGATAAGAATTATGAAATTATCACAAAAAGTTGAAAGTATGCATTTATCACCAATTAGAAAATTTTATCCATATGCAGACAAAGCAAAAGCAATGGGTAAGAAGGTTTATGGATTAAATATCGGACAACCTGATATTGAAACTCCAAGAGAGTTCTTCGATGCAGTAAATAATTATAATGCAGATGTATTAGCTTATGCTCCTTCAAATGGTTTGCCAATTTTAGCTGAAGCAATCTCAGGATACTATAGAAGAATTGGCGTTATGTTTGAACCAGAAGAAATTATCATTACAAACGGAGGTTCAGAAGCTTTAGAAATGATCTTCAATTCAATTATTGATGATGGCGATGAAGTTGTAATGGCTGAACCATTCTATACAAACTACGATTCATTTGTAAAACAAGCAGGCGGAAAATTAGTTCCAATTAAATGTACTGCAGATGATGGCTATCACTATGCAGAAAGAGCTAAGATTGAAGCAGCAATCACTGATAAAACAAAAGCTATCGCAATTATCAACCCTGGTAACCCAACAGGTGTAGTTCTTACTAAGGAAGAAATGAGATTAATTGCTGACATCGCAAAAGAACATGATTTATTCTTAATCTGCGACGAAGTATACAGAGAATTCGTATACGATGGCTTAGAAATGTCTTCATTTGCTGAATTTGATGATATTGATGAAAACTTAATCTTAGTTGACTCAGTTTCAAAGAGATTCTCAGCTTGCGGTGCAAGATGTGGATCAATCGCAACACATAACAAAGATTTGTTCGTTGCTTTTGTAAAGTTCTGTCAAGCAAGACTTTGTACTGCAACACTAGAACAAGTTGGTTCAGCAGCTCTTTACAACATGGATCCATCATATTTCCACGACATCAAGAAGGAATATGAAAACAGAAGAAACGTTTCATACGCTGCACTTCAAGAAATCGAAGGAATCAAATGTGCAAAGCCACAAGGTGCTTTCTACATCACTTGCCAATTACCAGTTGACGATGCTGAAGAATTCCTAATTTGGATGCTAGAAAACTTCGACATTGATGGTGAAACTACAATGTTTGCACCAGCAGGTGGATTCTTTGGAACACCAGGCGTTGGAAAATCTGATATTAGAATTGCATACGTTCTTAAGGCAGAAGAAATGCAAAAAGGTATCAACATCATTAAAGAAGCAATCAAGGCTTACAACGCAAGATAATATAAAATTTAACACCAGGGTTCGCCTTGGTGTTTTTTTAAGGATAATCAATGGCAAAGAAAAACGAAATAGATATGACCTCAGGGCCATTGCTTAAAAAGATCTTAATATTTACAATACCGCTTATTTTAACAAGCATACTACAGCTACTCTTTAATGCAGCAGATATTATAGTCGTTGGACGATTCGCAGGGGATGACTCCCTGGCTGCTGTAGGATCAACAGGTTCCATAGTTAATCTAATAGTCAACTTGTTTATAGGACTATCCATAGGAGCCAATGTAATCGTTTCCAGATATTGCGGAGCAAACAAACAGGAATATGTTAGTAAATCCGTACATACTTCCATGACGCTTTCTGTAATTGGAGGCTTTGTCATTATGGCTATAGGTTTGTTCATATCAAAGCCTATGCTGGTATGGATGGATACACCTGAAAGCATATTGCCACTGGCAGACACCTATGTAAAAATATATTTCTTAGGAATGCCAGCAAATATGATATTTAACTTTGGTAGTGCAGTTTTAAGAGCAAAAGGTGACACAAAGCGTCCGCTTTACTTCCTGATTATTTCAGGAATCGTAAACGTAATACTAAATTTGATATTTGTAATATTATTCCATATGGATGTAGCAGGTGTTGGACTTGCAACCATTATTTCTCAATACTTATCAATGGCTATGCTTTTATATTGCCTGTTCAAAGAAGAGGGTGGATTCAAGCTTGAAATCAAAAAGCTTAGAATGGAAAAAGACATGGTAATCGAAATTATTAAAATAGGTTTGCCATGCGGAATTCAATCCATGCTATTCTCATTCTCCAACGTTCTAATTCAAAGCTCTATAAATAGCTTTGGAAACATTGCAGTTGCAGGTAATTCAGCCGCAGTAAATATTGAAGGTTTCGTATACGTATCAATGAATGCTTTTTCCCAAGCTGCCATTTCATTTACAGGCCAAAATCTTGGAGCAGGTAAGTATTCAAATATTAATAGAATAATGAAATATACTGTTTGCTGTGCTTTTGTAGTAGGCTTAGTATTGGGCCAAAGCTGCTACTATGCAGGAAGACCACTATTGAGCATTTACACAGAGAACCCAGCTGTAATCGAAGCAGGACTTACTCGACTGGGCATAGTAAGTTTCCTATATTTCACATGCGGAATAATGGATGCAATCGTTGGAGTTTTAAGAGGATTAGGATATTCGCTAACACCGATGATCGTAACCTTGCTAGGAGTGTGTGCTTTGAGAGTAGTATTTCTTTCAACAGCATTTTACTTGCCAATATTCCACTATTTAGAAGTTGTATATTATTTATATCCAATAAGTTGGACAATTACTATTGCAGCCCATTTAATTACGTACAAAATAGTGTATAATAGAGATATAAAAGCTTTTGTATTAAAGGAAAAGAATAATGCCGTTCAAGAATGATTTCTTACAATTTAATGATTTCAAGGATAGATTAAAGGATATGAAAGGTCCCGTATTTTTGCTTGGAAATGAAGAATTCTTGATGAAGCGTTGTATAGATTCCGCTGTAAAAGCATATATTAGCCCAGGTTTTGAGATAATGGACTACATTAAATACGATGAGGCTACCAAAGATCAGCTTTTGGCGGATTTATATGTTATTCCAATGCTTTCTCAAAAGCGCATCCTGTGGGTAAATAATTATAAAGAAATATTCAACGATGGAGAATTTGCTGCTAAACTTGCAAATTATGACGGCGATAATATAATATTTTTCACTTTTACAGATATAGACGAAAAAAAGCAGCTTCCTAAACTGCTTAAATATTTCGGTAACGAAAACATCTATATGCTTAACGCCCTTGATAAAAGGGGTTTAAAAGCTATCATCAACAACAGGCTTAAAAAGAATGGAAAAACTATCAGTCCTAAGAATATGGAAGAGCTTATAAATCTTAGCGGATATTTTAACAAGGATAGCGATTATACCATCAGCAATTTAGACTTCGATTTACAGAAAATAATCGCACATTCAGGTGATAATCCAGAGATTAGCCTAGAGGATATTGAGCTATCCGTCGATGGAGATGAAGCAAAATTCGTCTTTGACTTTATCGAATCCTTGGGAAGAGGGAACAAGAGCGAAAGCTTCCACATGTTCCACTCAATATTAAAGTCAGGCAGTAAAGTTGAACAAATCGCAGCTTTAATTGCAGGCCAATTTGAGCTTATGGTAGAAGCAAAGGAATTATCAGAAGAAGGTTATCCATATAACGACATTATCAAGGCTTTAGGAATACATGAATTCAGAGCTAAGAAGATAATTCAAGCTGCTGACAGATTCCAACTATCTCATCTTAAGAATATACTTATAAATGTTTATGATATAGATAGAGAAGTTAAGATGGGAAATATTGATGCTGTAATGGCTTACGAGCTTTTAATAGCTAAGATATAGCAATTTAAAATCCCCATACTGTAAAGTATAGGGATTTTTTTATATACTTGCTTCAATTAGTTCTTGAGCGCTCTTTATAGTAGTATCTGTAATATTTGTACCGCCCAACAATCTTGCAATTTCTTTTACTTTTTCCTCGCCATTTAATCTGGATAGGGTAGTGCTTGTTTTTCCGTCTTCTTCAAGCTTTTTGATCCTGTAATTTGTTGTTCCACTTGCCGCAATTTGTGGAAGGTGGGTAATACAAATTATTTGGTGATTATTGGCGATGTCCTTTAGTTTTTGAGCAACAATACTTGCTGTAATTCCACTTATACCATTGTCGATTTCATCGAAGAATAGGGTATAAATGCCATCGTTAGTATTGGTGATGTTTTTAAAAGCAAGCATGATTCTGGACATTTCACCGCCACTTGCTATTTTATTTAAAGCTTTTACAGGTTCGCCTGC
The DNA here is from genome assembly GCA_024403115.1 of Clostridia bacterium. Lineage (GTDB taxonomy): Bacteria > Bacillota > Clostridia > Peptostreptococcales > Anaerovoracaceae > JAKSSK01. The sequence continues at coordinate 18,252 of JAKSSL010000017.1, read as the reverse complement.
ATTGGTAGAAATTAATATCTCAACTATGTCCATGCCATTAATGCTTGCAGTTTCTGCTTTTTCAAAATTAATCTTGATCTTAGCATAGGAGAAGTTAAGTTCTTTCAATTCCTTTTCCAATTCATATTCTAACTTAAGAGCTGCGTCTTTTCTCAATTCACTTAATTTCTCAGCAGTAAGAAGGTAAGCTTCCTTAGCTTCATCCATTTCTTTTTTAAACTTAGCTTTGCTATGTTCAAAATCAACATCTTCACCAATAAGTAGATTGATCTTATTTCTGTATTCAAGAACCTCTTCAATGGTTTTACCATATTTAGCCTTAGCATTATTTATGTCTTGAAGGCGAGAAATGGCGTTATCAAGCTCGATACCATTAAAATCGATGGAATCCTTCATATTACGCAATTGAGCGCCTAAATCGTCAATATTGTAATAGGCATCTTGGAACACGGCCTTTATATCCTCAATAGTCTTTGAATATTCAGCCACTGCTTCTAATTCCTGTAAACTGGAATATAGGCTTGAAACAACGCTAGGGGAGTCAAGATATACTTTAGAATATACGCTATCTAAATTCTCATATATCTTCTCAGCATTTTGAAGTAGATTAATGCGTTCTTCCAATTCCTCATCTTCGCCAATTTTCAGGTTTAGCTTGTCTATGTCTTGAAGTTGATATTTATAGAATTCCAGCTTTTCCTTGGCATCTTTTTCACCATTGATTAGGTCTTTATATGCTTTTGAAGCCTTAACTAAATCTCGATATCTAAGTTCTATTAAAGCTTTTTCTCCCTGTAAGTTGGCATATTGATCAACGAATTCAATGTGATTGTCAGGATTTAATAAAAACTGATTATCATATTGACCATGAATGTCTGCAAGCTTTAAAGAAAGCTCCTTAAGTTGGGAAAGGGGAACAAGCTCACCATTGACTTTACATATATTCTTACCAGTATTGGTAATTTCACGATAAAGTATGTATTCCTCTTCATCCAAAGAAGCGATTAATTGCACTTGCGCTTTATCTGCGCCATGTCTAATATATGAAGAATCAGCTCTAGCGCCAAGGGCAAGGGAGATAGCTTCCACAACGATAGATTTACCAGCACCTGTTTCACCAGTAATTATGTTCAAGCCATCTTCAAAATCAACTTCCAAATCTTCAATTATTGCAAAATTTCTAATTAATATGTGATTAATCATGGTTATTCACTCTTCATTAAAGTTTTATCTAAATAATCTAATACAAATTTAGTGTTTTCTTTGCTGTCTACAACGATCATTATAGTATTATCACCAGCAACACTTCCAACAATGTGATTAATATCAAGCATGTCTATGGCTTCAGCAGCTGAATTGCCACAACCGGAAAGGGTCTTTACTACAACAATATTCTCAGCTGATTGGTAGGAAACAACAGTATTGTGTAGAATAAAGGAGTATTTGTCTGAAATTTCCTTGCCATATCCTTGTCTAACTGCATATTTTAGCTTGCCGTTTTCCCCCTTAACTTTTACAAGTTCCAGTTCTTTAATGTCGCGAGAAACTGTGGCTTGTGTAACATTAAAGCCTTCTTTTTCAAGGATATCAACCAATTGGTTTTGATTTTCAACATCATTGTCTCTAATTATTTCCATGATTCTATTTTGTCTTACAAATCTCATGATTATTCTCCTTTGTGCATAATTATACATTATTAGTATATCATAATATATTCCTTATTTCTAGACAAACACATGTTCGTATGCTATAATAATTTAGGTATTTGTGGGTATATTATATCTTATTCAAATATCATTTAAAAGAAAAATTGTGTTGCAATTTGTGAACAGGAGAACTCATGCGAATTTTGGGTATAGATCCTGGATATGCAATTATGGGCTGGGGTGTTTTGGACCTGGAAGGCAACCATTTCAAAGCTGTTGCTTACGATTCAATTACTACAGATGCGCATACTCCAATGGAAGAAAGACTGAAAATTTTATATGATGAGCTTTTAAAAGTCATTGATTTCTATCAGCCAGAAGAAGTAGGTATTGAAGAATTGTTCTTTAACAACAATGCCAAAACAGCCATTATGGTAGGACAGGCGAGGGGAGTAGCCATTCTAGCTTGTGCAAACAGAGGCCTTAAGATAAGCGAATATACGCCTCTTCAAATCAAACAGGCTTTAGTAGGAAACGGAAGAGCAGATAAAAAGCAAGTTCAATTCATGGTAAAGGCAATTCTTAATTTAAATGAGGTTCCAAAGCCTGATGATACAGCCGATGCAGTAGCTGCTGCAATCTGCCATGGACATTCCAGAAATACTAATAATTTAATTAATAGGTATAAATAATGATTAGATATATTAAAGGAAAGCTTGTAGAAAGCTTAGACAAAAAAATAGTAGTAGAAAATGAGAGTGGTATAGGTTTTGAAATTAACATTCCTGCCGCTTCCAGTCTATACAAAGTAGAAATTGGTGATGACATTAAAATCTTCACATATATGAAAGTAAGCGAAGATGATATAAGTCTTTTCGGTTTTGAAGACAGAGAAAACCTTCAAATGTTTGAAATGCTTATTAAAGTTGGCGGAGTTGGTCCAAAGGGAGCTATTTCAATACTTAGCGAACTTCCTTTGCCAGAATTAAAAAAGGCCATTGCCACATCAGATTCAAAGGCTATCGCACGTGCCAACGGCATTGGAAAGAAGACAGCTGAAAAGATTTGCATAGATTTACAGGATAAATTCCAAATTGATGATATTGATTTGGTTTCCACAAAGGTAAATGTGCCGATGAACGGCTTGCGTGGAGAAGCTGTAGAAGCCTTGGTAAGTCTGGGATACAGCAAGAACGAAGCTATGTCAGCTATTTCTAAAATCGCAGAAGATCAAGACAGCGTAGAAGATTACATTAAAAAGGGTTTAATTAATTTATTTTAATTAGGTAATAATTATGGACATGGAAGAAAGAATTACATCATCCAATCAAATAATTGAAGATAGACAAGAATACGCTTTGAGACCTCAAAGTTTAGACGAATATATAGGACAATCCAAAGCAAAAGACAATCTTAAGGTATTTATCGATGCTGCAAAGCTTAGAAATGAAGCCTTGGATCACGTTTTATTCTATGGACCTCCTGGACTTGGAAAGACAACTTTAGCAGGCATCATTGCCAAAGAACTAGGCGTCGATATTAAAATCACATCTGGTCCAGCTATTGAAAGAGCAGGAGATTTGGCTGCAATTCTAACAAATCTAAAGGATAACGATGTTCTATTTATTGATGAAATCCACAGATTGAATCGTTCAGTAGAAGAAGTTTTGTATTCAGCTATGGAAGATTTTGCCTTGGATATAATCATCGGTAAAGGTCCTTCTGCAAGATCAATTAGACTAGACCTTGCCAAGTTCACTCTAATAGGTGCAACAACTAGAGCTGGAAGCCTTTCTGCGCCTTTAAGAGACAGATTTGGTGTTATAAGCAAATTTGAGCTTTATACAGAAGAAGAGCTTAAACAAATACTTTCCAGAACAGCTGGAATCCTTGGAATTGCTTGTGATGAGCCTTCTTTAGACGAAATGTCCAAGCGTTCACGTGGCACACCGCGTATTGCAAATAGACTTTTAAAGAGAGTAAGAGACTTTTCACAGGTAAAAGGTGAGGAGAGCATTAATATTAAGGTGACTAAAGATGCTTTAGAAGCCTTAGGCGTTGATGATTTAGGCTTAGAAAGCTTAGATCGTGACATTTTGGAGACATTAATCCATAGATTTAATGGTGGACCTGTTGGAATTGAAACAATTGCAGCTGCTATTAATGAAGAAAGAGTAACTATTGAAGATGTATATGAACCATATCTAATCCAAAAAGGTTTACTTCAAAGAACTCCAAAAGGCCGTGTTGCCACAGAGCTGGCATACAAGCATTTAGGCCTTGAAATGGAATAATTAAATATAACTTTTATTGTAAACTAGAAAGACGAATTTTAAATGAACATAGATTTATTCGACTACGATTTACCAGAAGAGCTAATTGCACAACATCCTTCAGAAAAAAGAGATGAGTGCAGATTAATGGTATTAAATCGTGAGCAAAACACTATAGAACACAAGATTTTCAAAGATATTATAGATGAATTACACCAAGGAGATCTTTTAGTTTTAAACAACTCCAAGGTAATTCCTGCAAGATTATATGGAATCAAGGATAAAACCGGCGCAATAGCTGAATTTTTGCTTACAAAGCACCTTGGCGAAGACAGATGGGAGACTTTAGTAAAGCCTGGTAAAAAGCTAAAACCAGGCGATAGTGTCATATTTGATAACGAGGACTGCAAACTAAAGGCAAATATTCTTGATTACGGCAAAGATGGAACTAGAATTGTAAAATTTGAATACGATGGTATTTTCCTAGAAGTATTGGAAAAACTAGGTTCCATGCCACTTCCACCATATATCAACCGCAAAACAGATAAAAACGATAGAGAAAGATATCAAACCGTTTATTGTGATAAAGAAGGCTCAGTAGCTGCGCCTACAGCAGGTTTGCACTTTACAAATGAGCTTTTAGAGGCTATAACAGCCAAAGGTGTACAAATAGCGTATGTTACTTTACACGTTGGAATTGTGACATTTAGGCCTGTAAAAGTAGAAAAGATTGAAGATCATAGCATGCACTTTGAAGAGTATTATATAGACCCTGATACTGCAGAAGTAATTAATCAACATATTCTGGATGGCAAAAGAGTCGTAGCCGTTGGAACTACTTCAGTTAGGACTTTAGAAAGTGCTGCTTACTTAGATGAAAAAAGCGGTAAATATTTAGTAAAATCAGGCGAAGATGATACTAGCATATTCATTTTCCCAGGTTATAAATTCAAGGTGGTAAATGCTTTAATAACAAATTTCCACCTACCAAAATCAACTCTTTTAATGCTAATATCCGCACTATACGATAGAGAAGAAATTCTAAAAGCATATGAAGAAGCTGTAAAAGAAGAGTATCAATTCTTCAGCTATGGCGACGCAATGTTTATTAAATAGAGGTAAAATGAAACAAGCAGTAAGTTACGAATTACTTAAAAAAGACAAAAAAACACACGCAAGACGCGGTGTAATACATACGCCTCATGGTGATATACAAACTCCTGTATTTATGCCCGTTGGCACTCAGGCCACTATAAAAGCTATGCGTCCTGAACAAGTCAAGGAAATGGGAGCCGAGATTATTCTATCTAATACATATCACTTATATCTAAGACCAGGTAAAGACTTGGTTAAAGAAGCTGGCGGACTACATAAGTTCATGAATTGGGATCGTGCTATTTTAACAGATAGCGGTGGTTTCCAAGTATTTTCACTTGGTAAATTGAGAAAAATTACCGAAGAAGGCGTAAGTTTTAGATCTCATTTAGATGGTTCCAAGCACATAATTACACCTGAAAAATCCATTGAAATACAAAATTGTTTGGGTTCTGATATTATGATGGCTTTTGATGAATGCATACCATATCCAGCAGATAGAATGTATGTAAAAGATTCCATCGCAAGAACATCGAGATGGCTTAGACGTTGCAAAGACTATCATAAGGACTGGGATAAACAAGCTTTATTTGGCATTATGCAAGGCGGAATGTACAAAGATCTCCGTAAAGAAAGTGCCATGGACATTGTGGATTTAGACCTTCCAGGCTATGCAATTGGAGGCCTTTCCGTTGGAGAACCAAAAGAATTAATGCTTGATATCATGGATGATTGTGTGGAATATCTTCCTGAAAATAAGCCAAGATATCTAATGGGTGTAGGAACTCCTGATTATTTATTCGAGGCTGTGGAACGTGGAATCGATATGTGCGACTGCGTACTTCCAACAAGAATAGCAAGACACGGACTTGCAATGACTAGCCACGGAAAAGTAAATATTAAAAACAAGCAATACGAACACGATTTTGGGCCTTTGGATCCAGAATGCGACTGTTACACTTGCAAGAACTATAGTAGGGCATACCTGAGACATTTATTTAAAGCCGATGAAATGCTTTCCCATATATTACTATCAAATCATAATTTACATTTCTTAATTAATATGATGAAGGGGATACGCGAAAGTCTGGACAATGATTGTTTCAGCGAATATAAGGCTAAATTCTACGGAAAATATGGATATGAAAATAGTACTAAATAATAGTACTATTTTTTTTGATTTTTTTGTTGACAAAAGAACAAATGTTCTATATAATATAGAAAACGAACAAATGTTCTATTCCTTATAGATCATGTTCGTATTATTTTTACAAAGAAAAAGAACAAATGTTCACTTTATAAATGTATGAGGGGGAAAGATTATGAAACTACGTTTAAGAGGTAAAATTTCAATCTTATTATTAACAACATTATTATTAGTTGGTAGCGTGTTTACATTTAACACACTTGCAGGATTAAACGATGCATCAGGTGCAGAAATAATTACATATGAAACAGTTACTGTTGGTGCTGGAGATACATTGTGGAATATTGCAGCTGAGAACATGAATAATATCCAAGATGTTCGTGAGGCTATTTATGTGATCTGCCAAACAAACGATCTAAGTGATAGCGCATGTTATGAAGGCCAGGAATTATTAATCCCAAGCAATCTATAATAGTAAAAAGGCCTTATTTAAGGCTATTAATTGAAAACGCTAAAAATAAGCCGTATTTAAAAGGTATAATATATCCACCTATATTAAAAAAGTCGCTTAAAACGCCATTTTGAGCCTCGATATTCTCAAAGTATTGAAATTTCAACGTTTTCAAGGGGTTGATAGTATAAAAGCCTATATTTTAAGCAAATAATAGAGCTTATACATAGAATATATATGATTTTAACATCATATACATAAAATCTCATTTCTTTAATATAATTCAACGTAGAGGAATCCTTATAATGTTTATAGACATGTAAGGATTTTTCTATATATAAAGATAATAAAATATAAAAAATAAGATAAGCGTAACGAGATAACACAAGCAAGAACAAAAATATAATAGAATAGGAAGATCTATATAATAAATAGAATATTACAGAAATTATGGGAATAGTTAAAATAGTGGTAAAAGCCTGAAATTCCAGGAAAAGCCCAAAAGAAAGAAAAAACTATTCCCAAAATTATGATTTTAGGAATAGTTAAATTTCACTTAATATGTATTATAATAGGTCCTACTCTTCTTTTGCAACCATTTTTGCAATGATGATTCCGCCTATAATATTACCAACAGTTGTGATAGCTAAGTTATATAATGCAGCTGGAATGCCAAATTGTCCATCTAGAACACCTATGCTCAAATAAAACATGTTTGCTACACAGTGCTCGTATCCACATAATACGAATAATGAGATGCACGCATAGATCACTGCAGCTTTGCTGATGAATGTGTCAGTCTTCTTTGCAAGGAAAACTGCCATACATACTAACATATTACATAATATAGCTTTTAAGAATAGCTCGCCCCACCCTGCTTCTACTTTGAATGAATAATCGTTGCAAGGTAGATTAGCATAAAAGGCCATTAAAGCGATTGCTATAGAACCCACTAAATTGCCGATATAAACGGTTCCCCACCATTTTAGTAATTCTGTACCTTTTACCTCATTTACAAGCAGAATTCGGCCTGTAAACAGCTCTGATTGTGATAATACAACCATCAATAATCCAGCTGGGAATATAATTGCTTTGTAATCAGGTAAACATAATGTTCCAGCCCCGGCCATAGCAATGAAAACACCAGCCATAATAGCTTTTTTAAATCTCATTTTCTCTCCTTATAAACTGTTTAAATAGGATTCCATAATAATTGTTGCAGCTTGCTTGTCTATAACTTCTTTACGCTTTTTACGGCTTACATCAGCTTCAATTAAAACCTTTTGTGCCTCCAAAGTGGAAAATCTTTCATCTTGCCAAACTATTGGAATACCGCCCATTGCAACGCTTCTCATCTTATTTTCAAGCATGGTTTTAAACTCTCTTACCTTCTCAGTTTGAGGGCTGTCAGTTCCATCCAATTTCAACGGAAGGCCTACAACTACAGTATCACAGTCATATTCTTTGATTAGATCAATTACTTTTCCAGCATCTTTACGAATTCCAACTCTTTCAATGGTTGTAAGGCCATAAGCTGTAATTCCAAGTTCATCTGATAAAGCAACACCAATTGTTTTATCACCTACATCAAGTGCAATTTTTCTCATAAAAACCTCATAATTTAGGGAGATATTACATCTCCCTTTAATTAATTACATTATTTTTCTAAATAGTTGTTTAATAATTCTTCAACTAAATCGTCTCTATCGATTTTGCCAATTAAGTTTCTAGCATTGTTATAACTTGTTATATATGAAGGATCTCCTGATAAGATGTATCCAACCATTTGATCTACTGCGTTATAACCTCTTTCATTTAGTGAATCATAAACAATTTGAAGAATATCTCGTGTAGTTCTTTCTTCTTTAACTGCATCCATAACGATTGTTTTCTTGTTGTCCATGGTATAACCTCCTACAATAATGATTCTGCAAGTTTAAAAGCATCTTCTATCTTTGACGGATCTTTTGCGCCGGCTTGAGCCATATTGGCCTTTCCGCCACCGCCACCGCCTGCTGCTTTTGCGATTTCTTTAATCATATTACCTGCATGATAACCTTTATCTAATAAATCATCGCTTACGCAAGTCATAAATGTAACCTTTCCATCATTTACTGTTGCAAAAACGATAACGCTTGAAACTTTTGCCTTAATTTCATCGGCTAAATCTCTTAATTCGTTGATATTAACGCCTTCAAACTTGTTTGTAATCAGCTTAACGCCATTGATTTCCTTGGCATTGTTGATTAATTCATCAAGTCCCTCACCCATGCTTGCCTTCTTGATTTCATCAAGTTCTTTCTTAAGTGATTTTACTTCATCATTTAAGTTGGAAAGCTTGGATTGAATTTGTTTTTCATTAGTTTTTAATATATCGCAAAGTGAGTTTAATACTTCTTCTTTGTCTTTTAATTGCTTGAATACGCCTGCGCCTGTTGTAGCTTCAATTCTACGAACACCTGAGGCAACACCTGATTCTGAAAGAATCTTGAAAGCACCGATTTCTCCAGTATTTCCAACGTGTGTACCACCGCAAAGCTCAATGGACCAGTCCCCTACATTTACTACTCGAACTGTTTTTCCATACTTTTCGCCGAACAGGGCCATAGCACCCATTTTTTGTGCTTCATCAATAGGCATTTCCTTAATATTAACAGGTAAAAACTCTGAAATCTTCTCATTAACAAGCTCTTCAATCTTTGAAATTTCAAGCTCTGACATAGCTTCAAAGTGTGTGAAGTCAAATCTTAACAGATTTTCATTTACTGAAGATCCAGCTTGTTGAACGTGGCTTCCTAGTACCTCTTGCAAAGCTTTTTGAAGTAAGTGTGTTGCTGTGTGGTTTCTAGCACTGCCAAATCTTTCAACTGTTGAAACTTGAGCTTTAACAGTATCGTTAATATTTAATTCTCCATCAATTTTTACCCTGTGGATAAAGTAACCGTCAGACTTTGTAACATCTAGTATTTCCAAGTTTGCAGTGTCGGTTGACATAAAACCTTTGTCGTGAATTTGTCCACCTGAAGTTGCATAGAATGGAGTTTGATCCAAATATACATTGGCTTCTCCACTTGCCTTCTCTACAAGCTTGCCATCTTGTACGATAGCCATAACTTTTGCTTCTAAATTCAGGCAATCATAGCCTTTGAAGACAGTTTTATCAAAATCAAGGCTAAAATCATTGTCCTTCCATGCTTCATCGGAAATATCCTTCTTGTTAGCTCTTGCAAGATTCTTTTGCTCTTGCATATATGCCTTAAAGCCTTCAGTATCGGCCTTATATCCCTTTTCAGCTAGGATTTCTTCTGTTAATTCCATTGGGAAGCCGTAAGTATCATATAGTTTGAATACTTTTTGACCGTCTAAAACAGTTTGCTTAGATGATTCAAGCTCTTCCATATATGATTCAAGGATTTGAGTACCTTGGCCTAAAGTTTGAGCAAACTTTTCTTCCTCTACAGCAATAACTTTTTGAATATAGTCTTTTTTATCGATAATTTCAGGATATGCTTCACCTGAAACTTCCATAACAAGGTTTGATAGTTCAACTAGGAAATTGCCTTCAATTCCAAGTAATTTACCATGTCTTGCTGCTCTTCTAATCAATCTACGAAGAACATATCCCCTTCCCTCATTTGAAGGAAGAATTCCATCTGCAATCATGAATACCATTGATCTTAGATGGTCTGTAACTATACGAATTGAAACGTCAGTTTTGCTTGCTCCTGCTTCATATTTAACATTAGCTTTTGCAGAAATACCATCGATAATATGCTTGATAGTATCAACATCAAACATGGATTCTACTCCTTGAAGCAAGCATGCGATTCTTTCAAGTCCCATACCTGTATCGATATTAGGATGTGCTAAATTGCTGTATGAGCCGTCTTCTTCCTTGGAGAATTGAGTGAATACGTGATTCCATATTTCTAGGTATCTGTCACAATCACATCCTGGCTTGCAATCAGGCTTTCCACAGCCGTATTTTTCGCCTCTGTCATAGTGAATTTCGGAACAAGGTCCGCAAGGTCCTAAACCGATTTCCCAGAAATTGTCTTTTTTGCCCAAAGGAACGATGTGTTCAGGGTTCATACCAATTTCTGTCCATAAATCAATGGCTTCTTGGTCATCATAATATACTGTAGCCCATAGCTTTTCAGCTTCAAGGCCCAAAACTTCAGTTAAGAATTCCCAGCCCCAAGTTAATGTTTCTTTTTTGAAATAGTCTCCAAAGGAGAAATTTCCAAGCATTTCAAAGAAAGTACCATGTCTTGCTGTAATACCAACGTTGTCTATATCACCTGTTCTTATGCACTTTTGACATGTTGTCAGTCTCTTTGATGGTGGTGTCTCAACGCCTGCGAAATAAGGCTTTAATGGAGCCATACCTGAGTTTATGATCAACAGACTCTTATCATTTTTAGGAATAAGTGAGGCACTTTTTTCTGCATAGTGTCCCTTTTCCACATAAAAGTCTCTAAATTTTTTTCTAACTTCGTTTAAACCTAAATAGTTCATATAATTTCTCCTAATAAAATATATGTAGTTATTATATCAAAAAATCCTTATTTCTTCAACAAAAAAAGGCTTGAAATCAAGCCTTCATTAGTCTTTCATTAGTTTCTTCTACCAACTATTAGTATAAGTCTTAATAATTGTAATATTACAGTAAACAATGCTGCCACATATGTTAGGGCTGCTGCTTTTAAAACCTTGCTAGCTCCCCTTAGTTCATCGCCTACAAGAATGTTGCTGGAATTAAGTATTTCCAAGGCTCTTGAAGAGGCATTAAACTCTACAGGCAATGTGATTAATTGGAAAACAACTACAAAGGAAAATAGAATTATTCCCGCTTGTGCTAAAGGTGTATTTCCAATGATAAGACCGATTATAATTACAGGCCATGATAAATATGAACCTATATTTGCAATTGGAACTGATAAAGTTCTTAGCTTTAAAGGACCATATCCAACTTGATGTTGAATAGCGTGGCCACATTCATGAGCTGCAACTCCCAAAGCTGCAACGGAAGTTGATCCGTAAGTGCTGTTTGAAAGTCTTAGAACTTTTTCTTTCGGTGAATAATGGTCTGTTAGTTTTCCATTGATTCTTTCAATTCTAACATCATTGATTCCTGCGCTTTTAAGTATATACATAGCACATTCTTCGGCTGTCATGCCTCGTGAATTGCCGTATTTACTGAATCTTCTGTAAGTGCTGTTAACATTTGCTGAAGCAATGGCACTTATAGCAGCTCCAATGATTACAAGTATTAATGTTGGATCAAAATAGTAATAAAACATTTATTTCTCCTCTTTAAAATATTCTTCTTTCAAAATGGAATATATGATTTGGTCCAAATAACCTCTCTCCGCCTTATAATTCTGCCTTAAAACCCCGTCTCTATGCATTCCTAGGCTCTCATAAAGCTTAATTCCTATCTCGTTATCAGGATAAACATCTAACCAGAATCTGTTGATTTTAAGCTCTTCAAAAGCAAACTTTATTAGGGCAAGCATGGATTCCTTTCCATAGCCCTTCCCCTTTTCATCTATGGCAATTCTTCTAAGCTCAAAAACTTCAGAGGCTTTATTAAGCCTTATTAAAGCATAGCCTATATTCCTCTTATCTTCCTTTTCGTTAAACACTAAAAGCAAATGATTAGGATCCTGAATCTCATCTAAATGTTCTTCTGTAGTTCCTATCCATAGAAAATCCCTGTTTAAAGGATCTTCTTCAAGCTGAATAATCCTAGGAATATCCTCAGCTTTTGCTTCTACAATTGATAATCTATCTGTTTCTATAAGCATTATTTTTCCATTTCCTTGCAAACATCAATCCATTTGTCATAATCTGATGCTTTTTCCAGCTCAGCTATGCTAAGCTTTACTGCACTGTTGTCGCTTCCACAAGCAGGATAAACGATTTCATGAGTCTTAAGTGATTCATCTAGATAGACCTTAACGCCTTCTTTGATTCCAAAAGGACAAACTCCGCCTATATCGTGGCCAACCATTTCAAGTAGCTGATCACGGCTAAGCATTTTAGCTTTAGTATGAAACTCTGCCTTATACTTTGGATTATCGATTTTATAGTCTCCTGCACAAAGTATCATAATGGCTTTTTCATCCACCAAAAAAGTAAGAGACTTGGCGATGCTACCTTCATCTGTACCATTGGCAATGGCTGCAAGTTCAACGGTTGCAGTGGATAGCTCAAACTCTTTTACTCTATCTTCTAAACCTTTATTTTTCAAAAATTCATAAGCTTTATCAAAGGCCATATTCTACTCCTCAGTGCACCAAGGTTCTTGTAAGTCTTCCACTATAGGTGGCTCAACTTTTACAGCAACCTGATATTCATCTTCATATACGATTTCTCCAGGATTGTTGGTATAAACAACATAGTATGGATGATTATATACCTCTAAAAGCCATATCAAAGGTCTAATCATCTTCTCCATTTCCTTGGAGTTTTCTGTTTTAAAATAACAAATAACGTTTTCTTGCTTTCTACATTGTGGTGGGAATGGTAAATTCTCTTCAAACCAAGCGCCAAGTTCATTGTGAAGATCAATATCTTCTTGAGCCATTACTCCATCAGTGATTAATTGTTGAAGCATGCTGAAAACGCCTTTTCCCCAGCGTGTATTTTCAGCCAATTCACGTCCTTGAATTCTTAAATATTTGTATTCTCTCATAATATACCTCACAAAATACCTGAGAGCAAAAGTCAATTTGACGACCTATTAAGTATAGGTGGGCAAACTGTCTCCAAGCGCTGAGGTCCACTCAAGGAGGCTTGTCATTACTTGGACGAACTCCGTAATCCCGTTTTTGTCATGTAGGTTCAATTGCAACCTTCACACTCAGGTAAGTATATTTTAATATTTTTTACCCTTTATTTCAAGCAAAGCACTGATAAATAAGAAAAAACGGCAGATACTCTGCCGTTTAATAAACATATTAGTCTTCGTACAAATCAACTGCACAGTTATGTGATACTTTTTGTACGTCGTCGTTTTCTTCCAAAGCATCGATTAGCTTTCTTAGCTTAGGAAGATCAAATTCGTCTGGTGTTGCTTCCATTGAAGGAACATATTCAACGTCTGATTCTACAAATTCATATCCTGCTTCTTGTAAAGCTGTAAATACATCATTGTAATCAGCTGGATCTGTATAAACTTCGAAGCAATCTTCTTCAACCTTGAAATCTTCTGCGCCTGCTTCTAAAGCTGCTTCCATTAAAGTATCTTCATCAACTTCGTCAGTCTTTTCAATTAATAGAACGCCCTTTCTTTGGAACATATAAGTTACACATCCGTTTGTTCCCAAGTTTCCGCCGTTCTTAGCAAAAGCTGATCTAACTGAAGCAGTTACTCTGTTAGAATTATCTGATAAAGTATCAACGATAATTGCAACTCCACCAGGACCATATCCTTCAAAAGTTTGTTCAGTATATGATTCGCCTTCTAGCTCTCCTGTTCCCTTCTTGATCGCTCTTTCAATCTTGTCGTTTGGCAAGCTGATTGCCTTAGCTTTTTCAATTGCTACACGAAGTGAAGCATTATATTCAGGATTACCGCCTGCTTTTGCAGCAACGATAATTGCTCTAACATACTTTGTGAACATTGCTGCTCTCTTTGCATCTTGTGATGCTTTTCTATTTGCAATAGTACCATGTCTACCCATTGGTATACGCCTCCTTAAAATTTCTAACTTAATTATTATATAACTTTTATATTCAAATTTCAATTATAATTTGCTTATTTCCGTCTTGTACAAATGCCTAAATACAATGATTATGTAGCATGTTCCAAGTATTTCAGCAAGTGGAAATGCCGCCCAAGAAAGGGCTACTCCACCAATTCTCGACAATATATATGCAAGTGGCAATATGCCCACAAGTTGTCTGATTAAAGAACTGAACAAGGAATAGAATCCGTGTCCTGATGCTTGGAATGTTGTAGATGTAATGATTCCAAAAGCTGCAGGCCAGAAGCATATGCTTATAATCCTCAAAGCAGGAATTCCAACTTCTAACATTTCTGGTCCAGCGCTAAATAGTTTCAACAAGTATTCTGGGAAGATTTGGAATATGGCAAATCCGATTCCCATAAATATGTAGGCTAGAACAAGGCCGTGCTTGTAGCAAGACATGAGTCTCTTCTTGTTAGCAGCGCCGTAGTTATATCCCATTAAAGGCATTAAGCCTTGATTTAAGCCAAATACAGGCATAAATATGAAGGATTGTAGCTTGAAATATACGCCTAAGACTGCAACTGCTGTTTCTGAAAAAGCGGCCAATATAGCGTTATATCCTATCAACATGACAGAACCGATAGATTGCATCAATATTGATGGGAAACCTACTCCATAAATATCCTTTACTATGCCCCAATCTAATTTAAAACCTTTAATAGTGATGGTAACAATGTGCTCACCCTTTAACAGGATTATAAAAGCAATTGTGCATGCAACAAATTGTCCAAATACTGTGGCAATTGCAGCACCAGCAACCCCTAATTCAGGGAAAGGTCCAATACCAAATATTAGTAATGGGTCAAAAATTATATTGGTAATAGCTCCTGACAATGAAATAAACATTGGTGATTTCATATTGCCAGTTGCTTGTAAAGTCTTTTCGATTACACATTGGAAACAAATGAAGACTGACAAACATAGACAAATGCTCATATATGAAATGGCATTTTCTGCAATGAAACCATCTTCGTAGTACATGTGTACAAAAGGTTTTGTGAATATTAATCCAAGTATTAGGAATAAAATTCCATTGAATAAGGCTATCCAAAGACCTGTGGATGCAGCTTGATCTGCTTCCGCTTGCCTGTGGGCTCCCAAACGCCTTGAAATAAGCGAGTTTACACCTACTCCTGATCCAACTGCAAATGAAATTATTACCATTTGTATTGGATTAGCTAAAGATACGGCAGTAAGAGCTTCTTCGGATATCATTCCTACAAATATACTGTCCACAATATTATACAAAGCGCTTATAGACATTGATAATATTGCCGGCCAAGCCATTGACAATAAAATTTTATTGATGGGTGCAGTACCCATTGGATTCTCTATTTTTGTGTTCTTGTTTTCTAGTATTTTTTCATCCATAACGCTTAAATTTTACCACAAAAAAGCCTAATTTTCAATGGCAATGAGACTGGCTTTGTGGTAAAATATCTATGTATTTTTGAAAAATGGAGAATATGATGACTAGACAAGATGAAATTAGTAGAAGAAGAATATTTGGTATTATTTCCCACCCCGACGCTGGTAAAACAACTTTAACAGAAAAGCTTTTACTACACGGAGGCGCAATCAGAGAAGCTGGTACTGTAAAAGCACGTAGAAACAGTAAATTTGCCACTTCTGACTGGATGGAAATTGAAAAACAAAGAGGTATTTCTGTAACCTCATCAGTTATGCAGTTCGAGTATGATGATAAAATCATTTCAATTATGGATACTCCGGGCCATAATGACTTCGGTGAAGATACTTACAGAATCCTTACCTCTGTAGATAGCGCTGTTATGGTAATTGATGGTGCCAAAGGTATTGAAACACAAACTAAAAAGCTTTTCAAAGTATGTTCAATGAGAGGCATTCCTATCTTTACCTTTATTAACAAACTGGATCGTGAGACTAAGGATGCTTTTGAACTTGTAGAAGAATTGGAAAATGTACTAGGACTACCTTCTGTTCCTGTTACATGGCCTATTGGCTGCGGAATGAATTTCCAAGGAATATATGATTTGCTTAAAAATGAGGTTCACCTATACAAGGACCAAAAAGGCCAATCTGTGGATGATAACGGCGAAAGCAAACAAGTAGTCTACGAGACTATAAAACTGGGCGAAAAGGGCGTTTTTGGCCCTGAATTGGAAGATATTATAACAGCTAATAACCTATCCACCTTGAGAGATGAAATTGAACTAATTCAGGGTGCTGGAAACGAGTTTGATAGAGAGCTAATCGATCACGGAAAGCTTTCACCAGTATTCTTCGGCTCAGCTTTGGCAGACTTTGGAACTATTCCGTTCTTACATCATTTCCTTGAAATGTCCCCTGCCCCTGGCCCTAGAAAAACTAGTGATGGTTTCGTCAATCCAACAGATAAAGAATTCAGCGGATTTATCTTTAAGATCCAAGCTAACATGAACCCTGCTCACAGAGACAGACTTGCTTTCTTTAGAATATGTTCTGGCGACTTTACTCGTGGTATGGAAGTAACTCTTTCTAGAACAGGCAAAAAGATGAAGCTGGCACAAGCTACTGAATTGATGGCTTCTGATAGAGAAAATATTGAGACTGCAATGGCGGGAGATATTATAGGAATATATGATACTGGCAACTATCAAATCGGCGATACTTTGCACAGCGGTAAAGAGGAACTGTTCTTTGAACCACTTCCTACCTTCCCTCCTGAAATGTTTAGATTGGTAAGCCCTAAGGATACTATGAAAGCTAAGCATTTCCAAAAAGGTGTGGATCAATTAGCTCAGGAAGGTGCCATTCAAGTTTACAGAAATGAGTATAACGAAGTAATTATAGGTGCTGTAGGTCAACTTCAATTTGAAGTTTTCGAGTACAGACTTAAGAACGAATACAATGCAGATATTAGAATGGATATGTTAAACTACTCTGTTGCAAAATGGGTAAATAACCCTGATTTAGAAAAGATTAAATCTGCACTTGATTCTAGAACTATGTTGGTATTTGACCACTTTAACAGACCTATTATTCTATTTGCAAATGAGTTTACACTAACCTACTTTAAAGAAAAGCATGGGGATATAGAACTTATGGATGCTTTGGATGTTAAAAGCACATTAGGATAATTAAAAAATGGCCTATTGGCCATTTTTTAGTACTTTGCAAAGTTTTAAACTTAGGAATAATATGAGAGCAAAACCTATTGCAATGATTTTGCCTTTTGTAGTCTTTAATAATTCTATAATGTAGCCCAAATAAGGAAGGTTCATTACTACCTTGCCTACTATTTGTTCTTTGTGAACTTGTCCTGCATCGACAACATTATTCGCATCACCCTTTGTTATGAAAACAGGTGAATTATCTTCATACTTTACTTCATAGATTCTATGGGTAACCATAGTGTCATTTCCTATGGAAAAACTAATTGCATCTCCCGGTTGGAGTGTTCTACAATCCACTTCCTTTGCGTAAACTAGGCTACCTACATGGAAATTGGGTTCCATGGAGCCAGAGCTTACAATGTATGGATGTAATCCAACTAGTTTTACACCAAAAGTTAAAAGTATGAAGAGTATTGTTAATACTACGACACAGCTAATTATAAAATTAAGAAACTTTTCTATCATAAAATCCTATACGCCTTCTATTACTCTAATATTTCGAAGTCTAAGCCTTTTAAATTGATTGTGAAAGATGCATATACGCAGTAGTCGTAATCGAATTCTTCGTAGTGGAAAGAGCCGTCTACGCCGTCTTCGCACCATGCACTGTCATTGTAATCAGAATCGGCAGAACGAAGGCAGCACCAGGCGCTAGGGAACATTCCAGTACGCTCAGCTTTTGTTAAGCTTACAACATCATCCATATCTAATAGGTATGCATGTCTTTCTCCTACTGCTACTTCTGT
>JAKSSL010000016.1 GCA_024403115.1 Clostridia bacterium | reverse complement strand
TTCTTGGATTTATATTGATGATTTGGGCAATCCTTTTCGCCGTCGTGAGCGATAGCTTTTTCTATTAAGCTTTGAACTTCTGCTTCGCTCATGGCTTTTACAGCTTCACCATCTGCTACCTTTTCCATGGAAACACGAATGTGCCATTTCCTCTTATACAAAGCCCATTTTGGCTTGGATTTATAGGCACCTTCAATATAGACTCTGAAAATGTCTAGACCCATCTTTCTAAACAATGTAGCGGTTCCATCAGCCACATTAACATTTTTGCCGTAAGGGCCTTCTCTGCCTTCAGGGAAAATACCTATATTATTACCCTCTTTGTATGCACGCAGGATTTTTCTAGTTGCGCCAGGATCGTTGGCAAACTGCTTCTTGCAGATGCAGTGGGCAAGAGGGATTAGCTTATCTAAACCTTTTATATGATACAGGTGATAGCTGACTATGAAGGTAGTCCTTCTAGGAAAAAGCAGACAGCTTAACAGCATGGGATCAAAGTCCATAAAGTGTGGCGAAATAAATACGCATTGCTTGGTAATCTGCTTCACATTGGTATTATCAAATCGAACACCTTTGAAGAAGAAATATATCCTGAAAAGTATTTCTGCCGCTATCCAGGCCACCTTGTTAGGCAAGCCTATATTGTTTTTGTTTTTCTCTTTTTTATCCATATAAAAAATTATACCAAGAAATATTAAGTTTTCAAGGATTATTTAAATATTATTACTTCTTTTCTTTATTATATGGTACAATATACAATGTATATTTATCTAAAGGAGTAAAAGAGTTTATGGCAAAAAATCCATATGAAGTTTTGGGAGTTAGTAGAGGGGCTACTGACGAAGAGATTAAAAGTGCATACAGGATATTAACAAAGAAATATCATCCAGATTTACACCCTGATGATCCAACTTGCGTGGAGAAGATGAGTGAGATTAACGCGGCTTATGATCAGATTAAGGATGCAGAAGCTAGGTTTAAATATGACAATGGTCCAATCAATGGAAACCCATACGGCAACGGAAATCCTTTCGGCAATGGAAATCCATTTGGAAATGGAAATCCTTTCGGCAACGGTTTTGATCCTTTCGGCTTTGGCCAGGGGGCAAATTATGGTTCACAGGAAAATCCATACGGCAGTAATCAAAACCGCAGGGTTGTATTTACAAACCGCAGTTGCCTAGGTACAGCCATCAAGGTGATGCTGGTGATATGGTTGTTTAGATTAATAATGCGTTTCCTATTTGGTTACGGATTCTATTATTTTTAGGAGGGGAAAATGAATATTTGGGAAGATCTTAGCATAGGGGAAATCATGAAAAACGAAAAGTACCAAGATGCTATTCTAAAATGTGTCAAGGGAGACCTTTTCCTTGAACAGTACTTTAAGACTTTTGCAAAAACGGCTAAACACAGTTTTGCAGAGATTGAAGAGGGCAGCCAAAGTGGCCAAGCTATTTCGGCTGAAACCTTAGAAAGAATTAAGAAGAAGCTAAAGGAGGTACAAGATGCCTAAATTTAGTGTACAAAAACCATATACAGTATTTGTTGCAGTAATAGTAATTATCATTCTTGGAGTGGTTTCATTTTTGAACATGACTCCTGACTTGCTTCCTAGCATGGAGATGCCATATGTAATTGTGGTAACTACAGATCCGGGTGCAGCTCCTGAGGAGGTTGCTGAAGAGGTTACTAAACCGCTGGAACAAAAACTTGCAACTTTGGACAATATTAAAAATATCGTTTCTAATTCATCCTCCAATGTTTCTATGGTAATCATGGAGTTTGAGTCGGATGTAAATATGGATACGGTTACTGTTGATATAAATTCGGATATAGAGCAAGTCAAAGCTAGATTCGATGAGGGTATTTCCAGCCCTATGGTAATCAAGATGAATCCAAACATGATTCCAGTTGACGTTGCAGCAGTAAGTTATGATGGCAAGGATCGTCAGGAATTATCTGATTTCTTAAATGAGACTCTGCTAAATGAGCTTGAGGGCACAACAGGTGTTGCTGCTTTAAATACCAGCGGTATTATTGAAAGCGGCCTTCATGTAATGTTAGATCAAGACAAGATCGATGAGGTAAACGATAAGCTTTTAGCAAAGGTAAATTCGGAGCTAGCTAAGGCAAGCAAGAAGATTCGTGATGGAGAGAAGGCTTTAGCAAAAGCAAAGAGCGAGCTAAAGAAGGGCAAGGACGCTTTGGAAAAAACCAAGGGCAAGACTTATGACCAATTAGCTGACGCCAAGACTAAGCTAGCTGTTGCTTTGTCACAACTTCAAGCCATAGATGAGCAAATTGCCAGCGTGAAGGACCAAATTTCCGCAATGGAGAAAAAGATTGCTTACGAGGGCGACAATCCTGATCCTCAAGATTTGGCAATATTGGAACAGTTAAAAGCAGGCCTTAAGGCATTGGAGTCCGGCAAGAAACAATTGCAAGAGGCATACAAGCAAGCTGAAGCTGGTAGCTATACTGCTATAGAAAAGTTTACAAGCGGAGGCATTCAGCTGGATAACGGCCTAAGTGAAATTGAAAAGAACGAGGCCACTTTGAAGGATGCTAAGAAGTCTTTAGAAGAGTCCAAGAAGGAAGCTATTGAGAAAGCGGATATAGGTTCATATCTAACAATGGATATGGTTTCCAATATCTTAAAGGCTCAAAACTTTAGCATGCCTGCAGGCTACATTGAGGATGGAGAGGATAAGTATCTGGTCAGCGTAGGTGACGAGATGACATCCAAGAAGGAAGTGGAAAATCTCGTATTGTTTAATAACGATGCGACAGGAGATATCAGGCTAAAAGATGTTGCCAATATCTTCGTTTCAGATAACAGCGATGAGACTTATGCCAACATCAATGGCAATGACGGAATCCTGCTAACTTTCTCCAAGCAATCCAATTATCCAACTACAGAAGTAGCTAACAATGTAAATGAAAAGTTCTCTGCTTTGGAAGAAAAGTACGAAGGATTACACTTTACAACAATGTTCAACCAGGGAGATTATATCTATCTAATTATTAATGCTATCCTGGAAAGCTTGTTATGGGGTGCACTGTTTGCGATTATCATCCTATTCCTATTCCTAAGGGATATTAAGCCAACAATAATCACTTTGCTTTCTATTCCTATCAGTTTGATCTTCGCAATCACTTTGATGTACTTCAGCGGAATCAGCATTAACATGATGTCCCTATCAGGACTTGCGGTGGCAGTAGGTATGCTGGTGGACAACTCTGTTGTAGTAATTGAAAATATATATAGATTAAGGCGTGAGGGAGTTCCTCCTGCAAAAGCAGCTGTCGCTGGAGCTAAGCAAGTAGCTATGGCCATTACAGCTTCAACTCTAACTACAATGTGCGTATTCGTTCCTATCGTCTTTGTAACAGGAATGGTACGTGAAATGTTTGAGGAACTAGCTCTTACAATGTGCTTCTCACTATTTGCCAGCCTGTTCATTGCATTGACATTGGTTCCAGCCATGTCATCTAAGATGCTTAGAAAGGATGAGACTATTAAGCACAACGCTACTTTGGATAAGTTATTGGAAAAGTACAAGAATTCCATAACTTGGGCTTTGAAGCATAAGGCAATAGTATTGGGTGGAGCTTTAATCCTCTTAATCGCAAGTATGGGATTATCTCTAGCTAAAGGCTTTATCTTCATACCAAACATGACAACTCCTCAAATGACAGGAACAATCAGTGCGGGCGAAGATGGAACTATTGAGGAAATCGCTGAAATTTCCGACAAGGCTGTTGATAGAATCAAGTCCATAGATGGCGTTTTGGATGTTGGTGTTATGGTAAGCACTGGCGATGGAAACGCTCTTGGCAATATGTCCAGTCTAGGCGGTGGCAAGTCAGAGCTAAGCGCTTCCTTGTACATCGTATTAGATGAGGATGCGGATTTGAGCAACGAGGAAATCGTAGACCTTGTTGATGAAAAATGTAAGGATTTAGATGGAGAGGTAAATGTAATATCTTCTCAAAGCATTACACAGTTTACTTCATCCATGAGTGCCGGTGTTAGCCTAAACGTATATGGCGAAACTGGCGATGATATAGAAAAGGCGGCTGATCAAATCGGCAAGGCTTTAGCAAAGATTGACGGTATAGGCGAAGTTGACAACGGCCTAAGTGAAATGGATAAGGAATATCATTTCACAGTGGACAAGAAGAAGGCTGGTCAAAAGGGTCTTACTGTCGCTCAGGTCTTCCAAGCAATTTATGATAAGCTAAGTCTAAGCTCAGAATCCACAAGCATAACTTGGGATGATGACAATTACAATATCACCGTAGAAAAGGATGATTCCAAGGCTATCACTACTGAGGAACTTTTGAAGACTGAAATCGAAGTAGTGGGCATGGACGGTGAAAAGAAGATGGTTAAGGTTGAGGATGTGGCAAGTATTTCCAATGAAAAAGCTTTATCCACAATCAACCGTTATAATCAAAAGCAGTACTTGAAGGTTAGCGCTGAAGTTAAGGATGATTACAACGTAACTTTGGTTACTAGCGATGCTGAGGACGCACTTGCACAGCTGGATTTACCAGATGGCGTAAGCTATGAGTTTAACGGCGAAAACGAAACTATTATGGATGCCATGACTAAGCTTCTTGAGATGCTGTTAGTGGGAATCCTACTGGTTTACTGCGTAATGGTTGCTCAATTCCAATCATTGAAATCACCTTTCATCATCATGTTTGCAATACCACTTGCAATTACAGGCGGTCTAATCGGTCTATTGATTACAGGCCAAGAGATTTCCGCTCTTGCTATGGTCGGTTTCATCATGCTGGTGGGAATAATTGTAAACAACGGTATAGTTTTGGTTGACTATATCAATCAAAACCGTGCTCACGGAATGAGCAAGCGTGAGGCCATCATTGATAGTGGCGTAACTAGACTTCGCCCTATATTGATGACTACTTTGACTACCGTATTCGGCCTGGTAGTTATGGCTTTGGGCAAGACTGCGGGAACAGATGTAATCCAACCTATCGCCATAGTTTGTATCGGCGGATTGCTATACGCAACATTGCTTACTCTATACGTAGTTCCTTGTATCTACGACATTATGAACAAGGAAGAATACAAGTTTGTAAGCGATGCGGATGTAGATATTACAGGTTTGATTTAGTCGGAAGACAAATATATTAGAAGAAAGAATATGAAAAATATTAAAAAGACAATTGATACCTTTAAATCCAGTGATGGACTAAACCAAGTCTATTACTATATATATGAGGCTGAGACTTATGCCAAGGAGGGTCCAAAGGGAATCGTGCAAATCTCTCACGGCATGACCGAGTATTTGGAACGCTACGAGAATGAAGCTGGTCTCATTGAGTTTTTGGTGGGCCAAGGCTATGTAGTCTGTGGCAATGACCATTTGGGACATGGCCGTACAAGCGATGGTGAAGAGGGCTTGGACGGATATATGGCTGAGGATGATGGATACCTTCACGTTTTGGAGGACCTTCATCAAATGACAGAGATTATTAAGTACAAGTTCCCAGGCTTGCCTCTATTCATGTTTGGACATTCAATGGGAAGCTTCTTTGCAAGGCTTTATGGTGAAGTCTATGGAAAAGAATTGGCAGGCTTGATCATTTCAGGAACAAGCGGCCCTAATCCTTTGGCAAATGTGGGCAAACACATGGTTAATTTCTTGACTTTAATTAAGGGCTCAAAAGCAGAATCCAAGCTGATTCAAAACATGTCCTTTGGCTCATATAACAAGCGAATCGAGAATGCGAAAACCGTTTCTGACTGGCTAAGCCGTGATGATGAAATCGTCAGAAAGTATCGCAAGGATGATAAATGTACCTTCTTGTTCAAATTAAATGGTTACAAGAACTTGATGGCAGTGTTATCAGCGGTCAATAGACCAGAGTGGGCGGCATCATTGCCAAAGAATTTACCTATCTATATTTTCTCAGGGGAAGAGGATCCTGTTGGAGAATATGGTAAGGGAGTTAAATTGGTTTACCGAATGCTGGTAGATGCAGGAATTGAAGATTTGAAATTCAAACTTTATGAAGATGCCCGCCATGAGGTGCACAACGAACTTATGGAAACTAGGAATGAGCTTTTCCAAGATTTAAAGACTTGGTTAGGCGCCCATCTATAGGCATTATGTATTGAAAAATAAACAATACTATGATATAATTGCAAGGTATTATGGACAAGTTTTTATTAGAGGCAATTGAGCTTGGCAAAATCGCATATGAAATGGGAGAAATCCCCATTGGTGCAGTGATTGTAAAGGACGGCGAGATTATAGGAAAAGGATATAATCAGGTGGAAACTTTACACGATCCAACTTGCCATGCGGAGATAATTGCAATTAAGGAAGCTTGTAAGAAAACAGGAAATCATAGGCTAACAGGCTGTGAACTATATGTGACTGTGGAACCATGCAGCATGTGTGCGGGAGCAATTGTCTGGGCCAGAATTTCCAAGGTGCATATTGGCACTATGGACGAAAAAAGCGGTGCCTGCGGATCGGTATATAATCTGATACAAGAGGAACGCTTTAACCATAGAGTAGAAATAGAAAAATACGAAATACCAAATATTTGCCAGGACTTAATGCAGAACTTTTTCAAGGATTTAAGACGTGGCAAAAAATCGGAGGAGATTAAATGAAAAAATTAGCAACAGTATTAAGTGTAATGCTACTTTCAACAATTTTATTTGCTTCATCAGCTTTTGCAGCAGATAAGACTTTCACTTTTGTTGAAACTTCACCAGAAAACGGCGAAACTGAAACATCCATAGATAATATGTGTGTAAAGTTGATCCTTGAAGATGGAGTAAGCTTTAAAAACATTGGAAAGTATAGCAGTTTCTTCGCAATTAAGGGAGCTGATGGTAAGAATTTCTCAGCAAAAAGAGGAAACCTTAAGGTTATTTACTCAGGAAATGAAATCCTTGTAATGGTTTACGACCAAGCTAAGAAGGAAACTACAGGATTAGCAGCAAGTGACACAGAATACACTTTAGTTGTTAACAAGAATTTGAAGGATGATAACGGTAGAACTTTTGAATTCGACCAAAGCTTAGCTGATGAAAACGGAAACTACAGCATCACATACACTACTCAAAACACAGGAAGAAACTCAATAATCAATATGGTTATGATGGCTCTTATGTTCGGTGGTATCTTTGTAGTATCAAGACGTTCAATGAAGAAGGAACAAGAAGAAAAAGAAGCAGCTAATGCAAAGGTTAAGAAGGTAAATCCTTATGAAGAGGCTCGTAGAACTGGTAAGTCAGTTGAAGAAATCGTAGCTAAGGAAAACAAGAAGAAAGCTAAGATTGCCGAAATTAAGGAGAAGGAAGCAGAAGAAGAACGTAAGGAAGAAGAAAAGCGTGAAGCTAGAAGACTTAAGAAGTTAGAAGAAAGCTATCATCACGTTAAGGGACCAAAGCCAATTTCAGAGGCTGGTGGCAAGTATATTCCTGAGGACGATTAGGCATCCTGATGAATAGCATTAAAATCCTATCTTTTGCAAAGGTAAACTTATCCATTGATGTAACAGGCCTAGATGAAAAGGGATATCATCTGCTGGACATGATCATGCAAATGACCAATCTCTATGACGAGGTATTCGTTCAATGGGAGGAGGATGAGAAATTTGAGATTTCTCTTAGGAGTAACAAGGCCTTTCTTCCTACAGATGAACGCAATCTGGCATACAAAGCCTGTTTGCTAATGGCTGAAGCTTTCCCTGCAAAAGCAAAGGGAAAAATTGATATAAATATTAAAAAACACGTTCCCGTTGCGGCAGGCCTTGCAGGAGGCAGCGGTAATGGAGCGGCGCTTATATTAGCTTTGAATAAGCTTTGGGAGCTTGGCCTTGATATTGATGCCATGTGTGCTTTGGGAGAAAAGCTGGGTAGTGATGTGCCTTTCTCAATTCGAGGCTTGGCTTACGGAAACAAGGAGCTAGGCTTTGGCAGAGAAGAGGGAGCATATCCTTCAGCTCGAGCTAGAGGAACAGGCACTATCTTGGAGCCTTGTCCTTCCATGAAAGGCTATTTGGTTTTGGTTAAACCGCCTTTGAGCGTTTCCACAAAAGAGGTCTATACAAATATTGATAATTGTGAGATTCCATGTAGACCGGATAATGACGCTTTGGTGGAGGCTTTAAAAGCCGATGACTATGAGCTAATATATAATAATATGATAAATGTTTTAGAAAATTACACTTTAAATGCTTATCCGAAAGTTAAGGAGATTAAGGATAAAGTGGGGCAAGACCAAGTCGCTCGTAAAGTATTGATGAGCGGCAGCGGGCCAACAATATTTGCAGTATACAAAACAAAAACTCAGGCTAGCATCGCATGCAATAGGCTTCGCAAGACGGGACTGGAAAGCTATGTAGCTCGTCCTCTATAAAAGGTCATGCGTTAGGAGGCAAGATGATTCAGTTTGACATTAACGATCATAAACCCTTGCGTGAAGTGGTTTATGACCAATTAAAGAAAGGAATTTTGCTAGGCGAAATTAAGCCGGGCACCAGATTAATGGAGGTGGAATTAGCCGAAATTATGAGGGTGAGCAGAACTCCTATTAGAGAAGCCATTAGAAAGCTTGAAAATGAAGGACTAGTTGAAATAGAGGCAAGAAGAGGGGCTTATGTTGCAGACGTATCTTATGAAAAGATGCTGGATGCTTTGGAAGTTCGTAAGGAATTAGAGGGCATGGCTGCAAAGCTTGCAGCAAACAGTGGCGACAAGGAAGCAGTAAAGGAACTGCGTAAAATAAATAACTTGTATGAGGAAGCGGTAAACAAGCATCAAACAGAGGACATTGTTCACTACGATGTAAGCTTCCATAAAAAGTTAGCTGCCATATCTGGTAACGAGATGCTGATTCAATTAATGGAAAGAGTTCAAGAATCCGTAACTAGATTCAGATACATCTTCTACGAAGAATGGTCCAGATATGCTTCAATGCCTAGCGAACACTCAGCTATTATTAAGGGTATTGAAGATGGCGACTATTATGAAGCCAGAACAGCTGCAAAGGTGCACATCGATGATCTTATTAAATTCATCGAAGAGCAAGTTGAGCAACGCAAAGAACAATAAGATTAGACGACTAAAGCGCTCTTAGGAGCGCTTTTTATGTGCAATCAAAAAGGCGCACTATTTTGCGCCTTCAAATCCTTTATTAGCTAGTCCATCTACCAGATTGTTCATCTCTACAATGTATTTCCATTCTTCAAAGCTAAAGCGTGGACCATTGATCTCTACAAACTTCTCGTAGTGAGCTTGAAAATCGGTAACTTTGCTGTTCAAATTAATATGTCCTTTTACGCGGAAAAACTCTACGCTTTTGTGTTGGCGTACTAGGGCCAAAAGCTCTTTCCACAGCTCTGGATTTTCTACGTCCTTCTTTCCTTTAGTCTTCCATTCGTGGCTTTCCCAGTACTCGTACCATTTCTCTTTGAAACAGTTGGAAACGTAGGAACTGTCAGTAAATACCTGGATTACAAGATCCTGGCGGTTTAGAGCTTTAAAAGCCTCAATGACAGCAGTCAGCTCCATCTTGTTATTGCTGGTATTGGCCTCACCACCGTAAAGCTCTTTTCTTACTCCTGCGTATTCCAAGCAGGCGCCCCAGCCACCTATATTATTGTCGTTTTGGTTACCACTACAGGCTCCATCTGTATAAATTCTTAAAATATTCATAAAGATATAATACCATAGAATTATGAAAAATGGTATAATTAAACATCGGAGGAAATTATGAGTTTATATTTCTGTTCATTTTCAAGCGACAGTTCGGGGAATTCCTATCTGGTTTGGAATGAAAACAGTAAAATTTTAATAGATGCAGGCATAAGCGGGAAAAAGATTGCCGATGGAATGGAAAAGCTAGGCCTAAATCCGGCAGAGCTAGATGCGGTGCTTTTTACCCATGAACATACAGATCACATATGCAGTGCTAAGGTCATTGCAAAGAAGGCCAAATCGGCACAAATCGTATGTTCCGAAGGGACTTTTTCAGCCATTTCTGACAAGGTGGAAAAGGAGCGCTGGATTAAAGTCAAAGCGGGAGACATGCTTACCATAGGCAATATTGATGTTAGCTGTTTTGCCCTATCTCACGATGCCAAGGAACCTATAGGCTATAGCTTTTCATATAAGGATAAACGTGTGAGCATAATAACTGACACAGGAATTATTACTCCAGAGATTTATTCCTATATGGAGAAGAGCGAGCTATTGGTTTTGGAAGCGAATCATGAGATCAATGTGCTGAAGATGGGAGATTATCCTTATCCTGTAAAGCAAAGAATTTTAAGCGACTTTGGCCATCTTTCCAACGACACTGCGGCCAAATACTTGGCTAAATTCCTAGAAGGAAGAGATGATGTGCCAACAATACTATTGGCTCACATGAGTCAAAAGAACAACACGCCGGAGCTGGCCTATTTCGCAATCAAAAATGTGCTGGAGGAAGAGGGCTTCCATTTTGACAAGGAATATCACATGGATATTCTTCAAAAAGATAAAATAAGTAGAGTTTTTAGAGTATGAATATAAACATTGTTTGTGTAGGCAATTTAAAAGAAAAATATTGGCGAGATGGGGTGGATGAATATTCCAAGCGCCTTTCTCGTTTCTGCAAGTTGGAAATACGAGAGATAAAGGAGAGCCGTCTTCCCGATAAGGCAAGCCGTGCCGATGAGGAGAAGGTTATTGAGGCCGAAGGTCGAGAGATTATAAAAGCCATCAAAAAGGGATCTTACATCATCACACTTGAGATTAAGGGAAAAGAGCTGAGCAGTGAGGCTTTTGCAGAGAAGCTTCAGGAGCTTCCTTTGGAGGGAGTGAGTGACATTAGCTTTGTAATTGGAGGAAGCCTAGGCTTAAGCCCAGAAGTTAGCAAGCTTGCCGACTACAAGCTTTCCTTTTCCAAGATGACTTACCCTCATCAAATGATGAGAGTGATTTTGCTAGAGCAAATATACAGAGGATTTAAGATTAACAGTGGAGAAAAGTATCACAAATAGGAGTAGGGTATGATATTCGATATAGCTTTTGTACTAATTATATTATTAGGAGCAATAATAGGATTTAAAAAAGGTATTGCCAAATCCATAGGAACATTGATTTCCTGGGTTTTAGCTTTGGCAGTTCCATATTTTATTGGGGATTATGTTAGAAACTTGCTGATTAAATACACAGGCCTGGATGAATTTTTCCAAAATCAGTTGTATGGAGAGTATGCGGAGCAGCTCCTTATCCCTATTATGGGTGCGGTAACTTTCCTACTTTTATTCCTTGCAATTAAGATTTTCTTAAAATTAATTTTCTCACTTTTTGAAGGGGGAAGAGATAAGCAAGGAATTATTAACGGATTCTTTGGAATGTTGCTGGGAATAATCAAAGCTTTATTGATTTTAATAGTGCTTATAATCGCTGTAATTCCAATAGCTTTGAGCGTTTCGGAAGGCTTCTATGATTTCTTCTCAAGCCAGTTTGGAACATCCACAGTATTGCCTGTAATTTATGGCAATAATGTTTTAGAAATTCTCTTGCAATAATCGACAAATGAGAGTATAATACAAAATCATAATTTAGCACAGTTATGTGCCGTTAAGGATGCATTTTATCATCTGTAAAAATTAACAGATTGCAATGGTGAAAAGTATGACTGAAGCGATTAAGACAATTACTAAAACCGTACTACTAATTAGTATTGCCATAACCGTAGTTGTGGCAGTACTAATTTTTATTTTGTGGGGTACTAGGTTTAGCCTGGTTTTACTTGGAGCATGGGCTGCAAGTATGGTGAACTTTGTGCTTTTAGGCTACGGTGTTGCTAAAGTGTTTGAGCCCCATGGACTTTTGCTTGGAGTTTTAATATTCTTTGCAAGATTGGCTCTATACTTCGTAGCTGGCTGGTTTATGATTAGCGATATAAATTCGGCGATTGCTTTTGCCGGAGGATTTATGTCGGTCATCATCGGCGTTATAGTCGGTGTAATAATAGAAAACAGAAAGGAGGAGTCCGATGAATGTTAGTGAACTTGGGCCGAGAATAATATACTCATTCGCTAATGGCAAAGTGGTCATTGATGAGTGCACTTTGGGCGCCATGATAGTGGCGGGTATATTAATGATAGTATTTATCTGGCTTGGCTCTGGCTTAAAAACAATTCCCAAGGGTAAACAAATCTGGGCGGAGTTAATAGTTGAAAAAGTCTACAGCTTTACTAGAAACAATATGGGAACTAGCTGGTTTGCACCATATGCTGGCACGCTATTTTCTTTCGTGCTAGTTGGTAGTTCTCTAGGTCTAATCGGTATTAGACCGATTACGGCTAGTACCAATGTGGCTTTTGCTCTATCCCTGCTAACCTTCCTGGTTATTCAGATATACGGTTTCAAATCATGGGGATTCAAAGGCAAGCTTAAGGAAATGTGCGAACCATATCCATTTATGTTCCCGCTAAAGCTTATTGAAGAGTGTACACTTCCAGTATCTCTTGGATTCCGACTTTTTGGTAATATATTTGGTGGTATGATAATTGTAGAATTATTCTTGAATCTGATGACACAACTGAGCAACTATATTTGCGACGTTCCTTTCCTTAGATTCTTGACAGTTCTACCACTTAACGGTTTCTTTGATATGTTTGAGCCGGTAATTCAAACATACATATTCACTTCGTTAACATTGATATTCCTAGCAAAAGCTATGCCTTTGGGCTGGCACATATCTAATGAGGATAGAAAAGCTCTAGAGAAGAACTAGGAAATCATTAATATAGTTAATATTTTTAGATAATAATATTTGGAGGTAAATTTTTATGGGTACAATTGCAATCGGAGCAGCAATCGCTATGGCATGTGCTGCACTAGGTATCGGTTTAGGACAAGGCTTAGCAGTAAGCAAGGGTTTGGAAGGTGCTTCCAGACAACCTGAGGCTATCACCAAGCTTCAAACAATGATGATCGTTGGTATGGCCATCATGGAAACAATCGGCGTACTTACATTCGTTATTGCTATTATGCTAGTAGGAAAGATTGGCTAATATACATAAATAAGGAGAAAGTTTATGGAAAAGTATCAAGACCTGATAACTTTTGACTGGAATTTACTATTCTCGGCGCTAACTTTCTTAGCTTTACTTTTGATAGCATATAAATTCTTCTTTAAGAAGGTTCACGACTTTATGGAGGCAAGATCACAAGCTGTCCAAGATCAATTGGATAATGCTAAGACTGCCCAAGAAGAGGCTGATGCAAGACTGGCTCAATATGAAAATATTGTCAGTGATGCAGAGGAAAAGGGCCGTGAAATTATTAAAGAGGCTAGATTGGATGCCAATGCACGAGCTGAAAAGATAGTACTTGATGCTCATGATGAGGCAGGAAAGATAATTTCCAAGGCAAATAAGGACATCGAAATTGAAAAGCAACAAGCAACTCAGGCTATGAAGGATCAAATTGCAGAACTTGCAATTGAAGCTGCTGGCCAAATCATTGGCGAAGAACTTAGCAAGAGTGGCCACGATGCAATAATCGATGATGTTATTGCTAAGGCAGGTGAAAAATAATGGCTGAAGAGACAGTATCAAAGGTATATTCAGAGGCCTTATTTGGAGCGGCTCGCGATTTAGGCAAGATAGAGGAAGTAAAAAAGGATTTTGCTCAATTCATTGAAATATTAGATAGCAATGAGGAGCTAAGAGATCTTTACTATTCTCCAGCTGTGAATAATAAGTCGAAGAAGGAGCTTTTAGAGAATATTTTTAAGGATAAAATGGAGGAAACTCTGTTAAATTTTCTTGAGCTTTTATGTGACAAACGCCACACTACTGAGATTTATCACATTGCCAGAGATTACGAGAAATTATATGACATAGAGCTAGGTTTCGTTGTAGGCGAAATTGTAAGCGCAAAAGCTTTGGATGCAGACAAATTGAAGAAATTTGAAGAGGATACTGGAAAGCTATTGCAACGAAAAGTTAAGCTTAAGAATAAAGTGGACGAATCAATCATAGGCGGTGTCAAAATCATGGTTGACGGCCGAATGATAGATGCATCCATTAAGACTAAATTAGACAAGATGCTAGAGAAATTAAAAGAAAACTAAGGAAGGGAGGAGAGCCCTGTGAACTTAAAACCAGAAGAAATTTCAGCGGTAATCAAGGAACAAATTAAAAACTACAAGGATTCAGTTGAAGTCTCTGACTTTGGTACAGTTTTGCAAGTCGGTGATGGCGTTGCCAGAATTTACGGTTTACAACACTGCATGTCAGGGGAGCTTTTAGAGTTCCCTGGAGAGGTTTTCGGTATGGCATTAAACCTTGAAGGTGATAATGTTGCTGCCGTAATCCTAGGATCAGACAGAGAAATCAAAGAGGGAGATATTGTAAAGCCAACTGGTACTGTTGTTGAAGTTCCTGTAGGGGACGCTTTAATTGGTAGAGTTGTTGATGCTTTGGGCCGTCCAATAGATGGCAAGGGCGACATAGCTCAGGACAAGTTTAGACCAATTGAAAGCCCTGCTCCTGGCGTTCTTCAAAGAAAGTCAGTTAATGAACCGCTTCAAACAGGTATAAAGGCTATTGACTCTATGATTCCTATCGGTAAAGGCCAAAGAGAGCTTATTATCGGAGATAGACAAACAGGAAAGACTGCTATTGCAATCGACACTATTCTTAACCAAAAGGGTAAGGATGTAATCTGTATCTATGTTGCAATAGGACAAAAGAAGTCAACAGTAGCTCAATTAGTAAAGAATTTAGAAGAAAGAGGCGCTATGGATTACACTATTGTGGTTTCAGCCACTGCCAGTGACGTAGCTCCACTTCAATATATTGCGCCATATGCAGGTTGTGCAATGGCAGAAGAATTTATGTATCAAGGCAAAGATGTACTTGTTGTATATGACGACCTTTCAAAGCATGCGGTTGCATATAGATCCATGTCCTTGCTACTTCGTAGACCACCTGGTCGTGAAGCTTATCCAGGAGACGTATTCTATTTGCATTCAAGACTACTTGAAAGAGCAGCTAAGTTGTCAGATGAGTTAGGCGGAGGCTCAATTACTGCCCTACCTATTATCGAGACTCAAGCTGGAGACGTTGCAGCATACATTCCTACCAATGTAATTTCAATTACAGATGGTCAAATCTTCCTTGAAACAGACCTATTCTTCCAAGGACAAAGACCAGCGGTAAATGCAGGTATTTCTGTATCCCGTGTAGGCGGAAGTGCTCAAATAAAAGCCATGAAGAAGGTATCAAACACTATTAAGTTGAGCCTTGCTCAATACAGAGAATTGGCTTCTTTCGCCCAATTTGGTTCAGACTTGGATGAAGACACAAAACAAAGATTGGATCACGGTCGTTTGCTGATGGAAATCATCAAGCAAGGACAATACAAGCCTTTGGATGTAGAAGACCAAGTAATTATCATATTTGCTGCTACAGAAGGCTATATGGCTGATGTTGATTTGGAAAAGGTTGAAGAATTCCAAAACAGCTTAGTTGAATATGTAGATGCAAATTATCCAGAAATTAGAGAAGAAATCACTAAGACTGGAGATATTTCAAAAGATACACAAAGCAAGCTTGCTGATGTTATCACAAAGTTTAAAGAAACATTCTAGGAATGCTTTAAAAGCCGATTTTATAGAAAGGAGGGCAAATTATGGCTGAAAATATGCATGACATAAAACGCAGAATTACCAGTGTAGAAAGCACAGGTCATATTACCAATGCTATGAAGCTAGTAGCTGCATCAAAATACAGAAAAGCAAAAGAAGCCTATGATAGATCAAACGATTCTTTGTATCATCTAGCCCTTTCTATGAGCGGAATTTTAGAGGACCTAGAAGATAACAAGGATATAAACAATCTATTTGTTGAAGGTTATAAGGATTTGCGTAGAACTTGCTTTGTCATCGTATCCAGCAATAAGGGTTTATGTGGCGGATTTAATTCCAACATTTTCAAATTTGCAGAGGAAGAAATCGCCAAGAGAGAAAATGATCCTATGATTATTACTGTTGGAAAGAAGGCTACAGACTATTTTTCCAAGAGAGGATACGATATTAGACATAGCTATGATGCTCCTGATGAGAATTTCCGTTTCTCGTCTACAAAGTATGTTACAAGCAGACTGCTGACCGCTTTTGAAGACGGCAGAGTGGACGAAGTTGTAGTTATTTACACAAAATTTGTTAACACTTTAAAGCAAGAGCCTAAGGCAAGAATTATTTTCCCAATGGAATTAGACTTTGTTAAGGGCTTGCAGGAAAAACTCCACGGTCAAAGCATGGAAGTCGAATACGGACCAGATCCACTAAGCGTAATGAAGTATTTGATTCCAAAATTTGTGGAGGTTAATCTGTACAATGCGGTAATGGAATCCACAATTTGTGAAAACATTGCTAGACGTACAGCTATGGAAAATGCTAGCGACAATGCAAATGAGATTCTAGAGGAATTGAATTTAACATACAACAGAGCTAGACAAGCACAAATTACTAACGAATTAATAGAAATTGTTTCTGGAGCAGAAGCTTTGAAATAGGCAGGAGGTAGATTAATTTGAATATCGGTAAAATACATCAAATTATTGGACCAGTAATAGATGTTAAGTTTGCGCCGGACAATATGCCGGAGCTGCTTAATGCCATTGAAATAAAATTAGGAGACAAAAAGATAATCGCAGAAGTTGAGCAACACATCGGCGATGATATTGCAAGATGTATAGCTCTTTCATCCACAGACGGTCTTACTCGTGACACAGAAGCCCTAGACACAGGAAAGCCAATTGAAGTACCCGTTGGCCAAGAAGTATTGGGCAGACTTTTCAATGTTGTAGGCGAGACTATCGATGAAAAAGGCGAACTAAAGACAGACAAGCGTGCTCCTATTCACAGACCAGCACCAAGTTTTGCTGAGCAGGATACAAGCTCACAAATCTTTGAAACAGGAATCAAGGTTATCGACTTAATTGCGCCATACACTAGAGGCGGTAAGGTTGGTCTGTTTGGCGGTGCAGGTGTAGGCAAGACTGTACTTATCCAAGAATTGATTAACAATATAGCAACTGAACACGGTGGAATTTCAGTTTTCACTGGTGTTGGTGAAAGAACAAGAGAAGGTAACGACCTTTATTATGAAATGACTGAATCAGGGGTAATCGCAAAGACTGCCATGGTATTTGGTCAAATGAACGAACCGCCTGGTGCTCGTATGAGAGTAGCTTTAACAGGACTAACTATGGCGGAACATTTCAGAGATGAAGAAAAGCAAGACGTATTGCTATTCATAGACAATATCTTTAGATTTACACAAGCAGGTTCTGAGGTATCAGCCTTACTTGGCCGTATGCCTTCAGCCGTTGGTTATCAACCAACACTTGCTACTGAGATGGGTGCTTTACAGGAAAGAATCACTTCCACAAAGAAGGGTTCAATTACATCTGTACAAGCAGTTTATGTACCAGCCGACGACTTAACTGACCCGGCTCCAGCAACAACTTTTGCCCACTTAGACGCAACTACTGTACTATCTCGTGCAATCACAGAATTGGGAATTTATCCTGCAGTAGATCCTCTTGAATCCACTTCAAGAGCCTTAGATCCACTTATCGTTGGCGAAGAACATTACGAAACAGCACGTCGTGTTCAAGAAGTTCTTCAAAAGTACAAGGAATTACAAGACATTATCGCCATACTAGGTATGGACGAACTTTCAGACGAGGATAAGCTTACTGTATCCAGAGCTAGAAAGATTCAAAGATTCCTATCACAACCGTTTACAGTTGGCGAACAGTTTACAGGTTTGCCTGGTAAATATGTTCCAATCAAGGACACTATCAGATCCTTCAAGGAAATTCTTGATGGAAAGCATGATGAAATTCCTGAATCCATGTTCTTGATGTGCGGTGCTATAGAAGATGTAGTAGAAAAATATAAGAAAAGCAAGGAAAAGTAGATGAAAACTTTCGAATTAGAGCTTGCAACACCCAGCAGATGTATATTCAAGGGAGAAGTTGAAAGCCTGATTATTGAGACAATTGAAGGATATGAGGGATTCCTAGCCAATCACGCATGGTCGACTAAACTGCTGAAAAAGGGCGGTAAGGCGATTATAACTGATGCCAGTGGCAAGGAACTGCGTTATGTAATCTGGGGTGGTTATGTTGATGTTAAAGAAAAGGTTTTAGTATTTACAGACCACGTTGAGGATTAAGCAAATTTATCTCGTTTAGGTGCCAATAAAATGGCACCTTTTTAAGTGTTAGACGGGTAAATGAGATAAATAATATAAAAATATGGCATTTTTTTGTTTAATCTTCACATATTTTTATAAAACATTTGTAAAATATCACATATTTTAATAATAATTTAATGTACTAAAGTAATAATGGTGGTATGAAAAGTTTCAATTTAGCAAGGCAACAAAATACTAACAAGCTAGACTACGGTAGAGTGCTTGTTATAGCAGGGTCGCCAGGCATGGCTGGAGCTGCTATTCTATGTGCAAAAGCCGCTTTAAAATCGGGAGCAGGTTTAGTTGAGATTGCTTGCAATGAGAAGATTATGCCAATTTTACAAACGGCGGTTCCAGAGGCAACATGCTTGCCAAGGGATAAATCCGTTATAGACTTGGGCAAGTATCAAGCAATTGTTTATGGCCCAGGCCTTGGCACAAAAGCTTTAGATGATGAAAACTTATGGCGTTACGATAACAGACCTAACAACAGAGCCATATTCCAATGGATCTTAGAAAACTACGAGGGCAAGCTTGTCGTTGATGCTGACGGCCTTAATATGGTGGCAGCCCATAAGATAGATTTAAAAGCAGGAAAATGTGATGTTATATTGACTCCTCACGAGGGAGAAGCTGAAAGGCTGTTGGGCTACAAAGTGTCCAACCGTGAGAAGGCAGTACGAGATTTGGCAAAAATAGGGGATGTTGCCCTATTGAAGGGATATAAGACTTTAATATGTGGCAAAGAGCTTACAGTTAATGAGACTGGAAATCCTGGAATGGCTACAGCCGGTTCAGGAGATGTACTGGCAGGAGTTATTGCTTCTTTTGCAGCTCAAGGCTTCAATGCCGAAAATGCTAGTGTCCTTGGGGTTAGAATCCACGGTAGAGCAGGAGATTTGGCAGCGGAAAAATTGGGACAAGCCGGCTTAAATGCAATGGATATTGTAGATTCCTTAGGCTTAGCTATAAAAGAGCTGGAATAAGTGTAAAAATACCTATATTTACATCAAAATATGTTGACTTTATAAGCTAAGGCTAGTACAATATATAGTTGGTATTTGTGTACCAAAGCACAATATATATACACATTTTTGCAAAGGAAGGGGGACCGATATGAAGATTACTATTACAGGTAAGAACGTGAAGGTTACTGACAAGATTAATGAAGCTGTTGAAAAGAAATTTTCCAAGATTGAAAAGTGCTTTTCAGGAGATACCGAAGCAAAAATTTTGATCCGCCCAGAGGGTGATAAAGTAAAATTTGAAGCTACAATTCTAGGTAAAGGATTTAATCTGAGAGCAGAGTCAGTACGACAAGACATCTTTGATGCTATTGAAGATGCATCAAATAGATTGAATTCACAGATGGCCAAGGTAAAGGGAAAAATGGAACACCGTTATCAGGGAATTGAATCAATTAGATTTGAAATGCTACCTGAAGAAGAGGATGCTCCAAAAATTGTTAAGACAAAGAAGCACCGTCTGGCTGCTATGAATCCAGAAGATGCAACAATAGAGATGGAACTTTTAGGACATGATTTCTATTTGTTTGTAAATGAAGAAACTGATACAGTTTGTGCCGTTTACAAAAGAAACGATGGAGATTACGGACTATTAGAGACAGATTATTAATTAATAAAGTTTACAATATTTAATAGCTATATTTTGAATGAATGAAAAGAAAGGATTGTGATAACTATGGGTAAAAAAGTATTTACTTTATTCTTATCATTTGCAATGGTATTTACAATGCTATTTGCAAACGTAGGCCTAGTTTTTGCAGCAGACAGTGATTGGACATACAGCGCAAGCGGTAATAAGATTACAGCTACAAGAACTAGGCAAAGCAGAACTACTACTGCAACAGTAACAGTTACTGCAAAGGATGTAGAATACGATGGACAAACTCACGCAGCTACAGTGACAGCTGATTCAAATTGGAGAAACAACATTACAGTTCCAACAGCTAAATACTATCAAGATGGCGTGGAGATGAGCTCTACTCCAAAGGAAATTGGAAAATATGAAGCTAGAATTACTGCAGGTGGAAAGACAGCAAAGGTAGAATACAACATTACAAAGGCTGTAGTTCCTTGGACATACACTCTTTACAACTATGAAGCAGAGCAAGATGATGACGTTGCAGAATTCGACACAATTGTAGCTACAAGAACTGTAGATGGTGTAGAAGAAAGATATGAGCTTACATTAAAGCCAACAGAAGAACCATATGATGGTAATCCACACGCATCATATTTTGACCCTGAAGAATTAGCAGCATGGGAAGCTAATCCAGATCTTCCTAGCATCAGCGATTTAGGTACATTAAGCTACTACCAAGATGGAGATAGCTACAAGACTGGTGACGATCTTAAGAACGACATCAAGCTTTCATCAGCTCCAACAGATCAAGGTTTCTATGAAACAAAGTTTGCTTTCAAAAACGGTATTACATTAAGATACTGGGATGAAGAAAGTCAATCATACAAGCAACCTCCTTACAAGCGTATAGAAGTTGAATTTACAATTTATACAATTGACTTTACAGGAACAGAAAATGAACTTGCTGTTCACAAGGAAGTAACAAGTAAGTGGGGAAAATCATCATCAAGCCATCCAGCTGAAGTTGAAGTTACAACAGTTGGAGATCAAGTTCTTGTAATAAGTGCAAGCGATGTTGAATATGATGGTGAAGAACATGCAGCAACATTAAGCGGAGATCAAAAGGCATGGGCTAAGTTAGCAAAGACAGTGCCTGAAATCCAATACTATACTCTAGTAAACGGTGTAAAGACTCCATTTGATGGCGTTCCTACAGAAGCTGGATATTATGATGCAGAAATTTCACAAGGCGGAGCTACTGCTGGTGTTAGATATCATATCTATAAGGAAGAAATGGAATTCTCAGCAGATGAAAATGTTCTTACTGCAGAAGAATGGAAGATTCCTTCAGAATCAGGAGATCCTGTTGGTGAAGTAATCAATACTTGGAACTTAACAATATCAGCACAAGATGCTGACTATGATGGCAAAGAACACGGAGCCGTAATTGGCGAATTAGAAGATACTGAAGCATGGGTTGAACAATTTGGAGCACTTCCTACAATCAACTATTTCCAAGTAGTTGACGGTGTAGAAGTAGACATTACTGGTGTTCCTTCAGAACCTGGCGACTATGTTGCTAAGATTAGTGTTGGAGATGCTGTAGCAGAAGCTCCATATACAATCTATGAACATGACTGGGTATTCTCAGCAGATGATAATGCTTTAGTAGCAACAGAAGTATATCACTTATCAGGTGAACCTACTGGCGTTGTTAAGACTTTAACATTAACAGCAAAAGATGCAACTTATGATGCAAAGGCACATGCAGCTTCAATAGCTAAGGCTGAAAAGGATGCATGGGAAGCAGAATTTGGTACAGTACCTGAAATCAAGTACTTCACAGCAGATGGCGAAGAAGTTGTTGGAACTCCAACAAACGCAGACAGCTATGTTGCTAAGATCGCTTGGGGCGAAAAGGTAGCTGAAAAGGCATACACAATTAACCCTAAGGAAGTTGTTGTAACAGCTAACAGCATTTCAAAGTATGTTGGACAACCTGCCCCTAAGGAATCAGCACTTACATACAAGGTAACAGGTTTACTAGGCAAGGATGCTGCAGTTGTTGAACCTCAATTAGCTTACTCACCTAAGGGTGACACAAGCAAGGAAGGAACTATTACAATCAAAGCAAGTGGCGCAGATTATGGCCAAAACTACGCAGTTAAGTATGTTAACGGCAAGTTAACAGTTAAGACTCCAGCAATGACTAAGCTAATTGCTAAGGTTACTGCAAACACTTCAAACAATAACTTCAAGTTCAATTGGATCAAGCACACAGGTGCTACAAAGTATGTTGTTTACGGTTCAGAATGTCCTCAAAAGGGCACAAAGAAGCTTGCAACTGCAAAGGGAACAAGCACAACTATTACAGTTAAGAAGATTGGTAGCAAGACTAAGTCACATACAGGATACAAGTTCTATGTAAAGGCTTATGACAAGAATGGCAAGTTGTTAGCAACAAGCTTATTGCTTCACTCAATCTCAAGACAAACTCAAGGCAAGGCAGCTAACAGTACAGCTATTAAGGCTACAAAGACTTCAGCTACTTTGGACAAGGGTAAAACTGTAAAGCTTGGCGCAAAGGTAACAGTATACAAGAAGATGATGCATCTTCCTGACCACAAGGTTGGCAAGGCTATCAGCCACTCTAAGGATGCACACTTAAGATTCATCACATCCAACAAGTATGTTGCAACTGTTGACAGCAAGGGTACTGTAACAGCTAAGGGATATGGTACTTGCATAGTATACGTTTGTGATACAAACGGTATGTGGGTAAAGGTTCCTGTAACTGTTGCTGCTCCAGCAGTACCATTATAAGAATAAGAATCTATTAATATAAAATAGCGTTAGAGTAAAATCTAACGCTATTTTTATTATTCCCTCCATATGTGCAAAGAAGGCATTTTGTGGTATAATATTTCCGTTGGAGGTACTTATGAAAAAAGTAGCAGTCATTTATGGCGGTAAATCAACTGAACATGAGATATCCATAAAATCCGCACAATTTGTTCTTAAGAATATTGATAGAACAAAGTACGATGTGGTGGAAATATATATTGACAGTAATGGCGATTGGGACGTGGACCAACTAAAGGGTGTCGACGTAGCTTTTCCTGTGCTTCATGGACTTTATGGGGAAGATGGAACTATTCAAGGCACTTTGGAGATGATGGAAATTCCTTATGTGGGATGCCATGTTCTTGCCAGCGCAGTGTGTATGGACAAGGTTTATGCAAAGCTTATCTTTGATCACTGCGGTATTAGAAATGCCAAATCCGTTTATGTGCAATACATTGAAGACAACAACTACGCTTACTATAACGAGCGTATGGAAGTTAAGAATATTGATGATGAGGAGCTAAATTTCTTAGTTTCAGGCAAGCTTAAGTTCCCCGTTTTCGTAAAGCCTTCTAATTCTGGTTCATCAATTGGTGTTGAGCGCGTAGAGGAATTGGAAGACGTGGTAAAAGCCGTAAAGGACGCGGCAAAGTTCGATAAGAAAGTTTTGATCGAAGAGGGAATCATCGGTAAGGAAGTAGAGGTTGCCGTATGTGGCAATGCTAGAATAGGTGTGGAAGTTTCACGAGTTGGTGAAATCATGTCAGCAGAGACTTTCTATTCCTATGCTGCCAAGTATGAAAACGCGGCATCTAGAACTGTAGTTCCAGCGGATTTGACAGAGGAGCAAACTGAAGAGATTCGTAGAATTGCTGAAAAAGCATATATTGCTGTAGATGGCGATGGTCTATCCCGCTGCGATTTCTTTGTACAAGCAGGCAGTGGAAAAGTTTTCATGAATGAAATCAATACCCTTCCTGGACTGACAAATATCAGCATGTGGCCTATACTTATGAGAGATTTAGGCTATGAAGACAGCAAGATTATTGATAAATTAATAGAGATGGTAGAATAAGGCAATAAAAAACTCGGGAACTCCCGAGTTTTTATATGGTATCCCCGGCGGGAATCGAACCCACAACGATGCTTTAGGAGAGCACTGTTATATCCATTTAACTACGGAGACTTATTGAGCAAATATATTATACCACAAAAGGCTGGAATTTGTGGTATAATATAGCATAGTTATTTATGGAAAATAGGAGGTAAGAGTATGAAAAAACTATTATTCATAAATGCCTGTGCTAGGGATAACTCCAGGACACATCGCTTGGCTTTAGGCTATTTAAACGAGCTTAGAGAGCATGAAGAATTTGAGCTTGAGGAGCTTAACTTATATCAATTGGATTTGGAACCTTTAACTCAAGCAAGGCTTTTGCGCAGAGATGAGCTTAGAGCGGAAGCTAATTGGAGCGACTCCATGTTTGATCTAGCAAGACAGTTTAAGGATGCAGATTATATCCTTGTAGCAAGTCCATATTGGGATTTTTCTTTCCCTGCAATTTTAAAGCTATATATGGAAAACATAGGCGTGGATGACCTTACTTTTAAAACTAGTGAAGCTGGCTACACAGGATATTGTAAAGCGAAGAAGTTTGTATATATAACAACTTCTGGAGGATATATTGGCGAGTACAATTTGGGATATGAGTATTTCCAAGCTGTAAATACCATGCTTTTTGGCAAGGATTTAGAGATGGAATTCTATTCTGCTGAGGCTTTGGATATTTTCCCTGAAAAAGTCGAAGATATCTTAAAGGACACAATGAATGATATAAAAAGGAATTTTGTTAGCGGTCAATCAAACCGTTAAAATGGGA
Organism: Clostridia bacterium; assembly: GCA_024403115.1. GTDB lineage: Bacteria > Bacillota > Clostridia > Peptostreptococcales > Anaerovoracaceae > JAKSSK01. The sequence continues at coordinate 2,998 of JAKSSL010000016.1, read as the reverse complement.
TAGAAGGGGGAAAAGAAAATGAAAGATTTTTTGTATTGGATAGTTGAGTGCTTTGCGAAAATACATAACAAGATTCTGGAATTGAACGATGGCTTTTCACACACTTTGACTGATAAGGAATTGCACTTTATCGTCATAGGTTTGGTGGGAGTTATTCTGGTACTAATCATACAGCCGCTTTTCAAAAAGCTGGCAAGCACAGGCCATTCCCTAGTTATAACATGGGTGTATGTGTTTACCTTGATTATTGGAATTACTTTTGCCATTGAAATAGGCCAAGGAATCACAGGAACAGGTCAAATGGACTTTGCGGATATCGTATTTGGCATATTTGGCTTTGTAGTAATTTTTGCAATTTATGCGGGTATTAGGGGAATAGTTTTGGCAATAAAGAAAGGTTCTAAAAAGAGGCATTAATGAAATCAAGCATTTATTTTATCAGACACGGAAAAACTGAAGGCACTGAAAAAGGCTGGTACTACGGCCAGGCGGATTTGCACCTGGTTCAAGAGGGTATAGACCATACCAAGCAACTTGCTCAAGAAGGAACTTATCCTGACGGGGAAGATGCTCAGTTCGTCACTACAGGGCTAAACAGAACAGAACAAACTTTAAATATTATCTATGGCGATGTGGATCACCACGTGATTCCTGAGCTTCAAGAAATGAATTTCGGCGATTACGAGTGCAAAACTTTTAAGGAATGCGATGCTGATCCCGCTTTCATGTCTTGGTGTGAAGATGTAACAGGCATGGTGGCTTTTCCTAACGGCGAAAGCAGAGCGGAGTTCAAGAAAAGAATTCATAGAGGCTTGGACAAGCTAAAGGGATACCACCAACTAAAGGAATTCTCCCACAGACATAGCGGAAAAGATGCTAATACGGTTATGATTTGTCACGGCGGAGTAATTTCAACTTGCATGAGATTCCTTTTGGACAAGGAAAACGACACTATGTGGGACTGGTGCCCAGAGCCTGGTCATGGTTTTAGAGTGGATTTTGAAGATGGAAAGGTGAAGGGATATGAAAAGTTTTAAGCTTTTGATGGTGTCTTTGCTGTGCGTTCTTACTGTGGGTTTGTGCGCATGTGGCAATGATAAGCCGGTTTCAAAAACAAACTTCCTACTAGATACAATATGTCAAATTGACATTTACGACATGGACGAAGATCAAGCCATGGAATTAATCGATAACACCTATAAAATCTGTTCCGACTATGAAAAGCTTTTGTCAAAGACAATTAAAAGCTCAGAAATATATAAGGTAAATCATAACAAGGGAAAAGCTACAAAGCTTAGCGATGATACCATTTTCCTTATTAAAAAAGGCATAGAATACGGCAATTTATCCAAGGGCAAATTCGACATTACCGTTGGAAAGGCTACTGACCTTTGGAACTTTTATGAGGATACGCCTAGAATTCCAGGGGATGACGAGCTAAAGGAAGCCGTTGCCACAATAGACTATAAGAATATAGTAGTGGACGGCAATATGGTTTCAATGAAAAACCCGGACACAGAAATTGATTTGGGTGCCGTTGCCAAAGGCTTTATTTGTGATAAGGCTTCGGAGTATCTAATAGATCAAGGTGTTGAACATGCCGTTGTTAATTTGGGCGGAAATATTGCAACCATCGGCAACAAGCCTAATGGGGACAAGTTCAAGATTGCCATTGAAAACCCTGAAAATGATGAAGCCACAATTATTGGCACAATTGAGGGGGATAATACTACATGTTCCACATCGGGAACATACAAGAGATTCTTTGAAGTTGACGGAGTTAGATACCATCACATTTTAGATGTTAATACAGGCTACCCTTGTAATTCGGGAGTGCAGCTTGTAACTATAATTTCAAAGGTAGGTAATTCTGTAAACTGCGACTGTCTGAGTACAGTATGTTTGACTTATGGCGTTGAAGAGGGCCTTAAGTTAATCGAAAGCATAGATGGAGTTGAGGCTGTATTTATGGACACTGAGGGCAATATTTCATGCACAAGTGGAGCAGGATTTACCCCTTTGGAGCAATAATATAATAGAGGAAGAAAAATGGACGAAAGATTAAAGAAGATTATTGATGATAGCAAGAATATCGTGTTCTTTGGTGGGGCTGGAGTTTCTACAGAAAGCAACATCCCTGACTTTAGATCAGAAAGCGGTCTTTATCACGCAAAACAGGAATATGGTTATTCACCTGAATACATGCTATCCAGAACTTTTTACGAAAAGGACACAAAGACTTTCTTCGATTATTACAAGAAGAATTTAATATACCAAGATGCTATGCCTAACAAGGCACACTTAGCTTTAGCTAAATTGGAGGCAGAGGGCAAGTTAAAAGCTATTGTAACTCAAAACATTGACGGCTTGCATCAAAAAGCGGGAAGCAAGGTGGTATATGAGTTGCACGGAAGCACTCTTAGAAATTACTGCACTAAGTGCCACACTTTCCATGATTTGGATTACATTATGGATCCTCAAAACTGTGATGAGGACTTAATTCCACGCTGCAGCAAATGTGGCGGAATCGTAAAGCCTGATGTAGTTTTGTATGAAGAGGCTTTGGACGAAATGCAAATTGAGGGAGCAGTATCTGCGATTATGCATGCGGACTGCTTGATTATAGGCGGTACTTCTTTGGCAGTTTATCCTGCAGCAAGCTTCATCCACTATTTCAAAGGCAAACATTTAGTGGTTATCAATATGAGCGAAACACCTCAGGACAAAATGGCAGAGTTGGTAATTCATGAGCCTATTGGCAAGGTAATGGAGTATTAATGCTTAAACATAGATTAGTAGATGCGACAAGTGAAGAACTAGCAGAACTCCGAGAATACTTTTCGGCCAGAAATTATCATTCATCTAATCACAGCTTTTCATCGGTATATATGTGGGGATTTGGATATAGTTTGTCCTGGGAAGTCATAGACGGCTATTTGTGGCTTTTATATGAATATGAAGATGAGGACGGTTCCAAATCCTATTGGTCAACTGCGCC